>NZ_LATC01000114.1:0-14239 GCF_001414075.1 Mycobacterium sp. UM_11
GTGTATAAGAGACAGCGTCGACGGCGACTGGCTGCTGCTGGTGGAACTCGCCGCCGACCAGGACCAGACGGACCGGCTCGCCGACCTGCTCGACGGAGCGCGGATGTGCTCCGAGCCCGCGGTCGGCGTGGATGTGGCTGCGCAGCAACGGTTGTGGCAGGTGCGCGAGTCGCTCGCCGAGGTGCTCGGCGTGTACGGGCCGCCGCTGAAGTTCGACGTCTCGTTGCCGCTGTCGTCGATCGACGAATTCGCCCGAGCCGCAGTCGATTTGGTCGGGACGCACGCCCCGGATGCGCTGCCCGTACTGTTCGGCCACATCGGCGAGGGCAACCTGCATCTCAACGTGCTGCGCTGCCCGGTCGACCGGGAGCGGGCACTCTACGAGCCGATGATGGAACTGATCGCGCGATCCGGTGGCAACGTCAGCTCCGAGCACGGCGTCGGCACCCGCAAGCGGCACTACATGGGCATGTCACGCGAGCTGGCGGACATCGCGGCGATGCGGACCATCAAGGCCGCGCTGGACCCGACCGGCTACCTCAACGCCGCGGTGCTCTTCGACTAGCCGGAGGTCGCCTGACATACGCTGGCGTCCATGGCATCCGGGATCTTCGACACACCCGTCAACCGAATCGTCAACAATTTCTTCAATGGCATGATCGACGCGCCCGTCGTCGGGCGACTGGTACGACGCGGGCTGATCAAGATCCGCTACGTCGGCAGGCGTTCGGGCAAGACGATTCAGACCCCGGTCGGGTATCGCCGTTCCGGCGACGGCATCGTCATCAACGTCATGTCGCCCGATAGCAAGACATGGTGGCGAAACTTTCTCGGCGCGGGCGGGCCGATCACGCTGCTGAACTTCGACGGCGCGGACCGCACCGGACACGCGATCGCCAGCCGAGACGAGAAGGGCCGCGTCAAGGTCGCGGTGCGGCTCGACTGATCACGAACCCTTGATCCCGACCGCGTGCCGCAGCTGCGCCAGGAACTGATCGGCATCGTCGCTGGGCACGATGTAGTGCGAGATCGCGATCCGGATCACGGTCGCCGCCTTCACCGCGGCGTTGGGTCCGGGCAGGTGGCGCTGCAGGCCCTCCCGCATCTGCGGGATGACCCCACCGAACTGGGCGATGGTGTGTTCGGGCTCGACGTCGACCATGCGCACCCCGGAATACGAGTGCTGGTATTCCACGATGAACCGCAGCACGGCGTCGAGCTTGTCGACCCCCTTCAACCCCGCCGTGGCCCGCACCAGCCCGCTCTCGAAGATTTGCCGCTCGTAGCTCGAAAAGGCCGACAGCAACTCCTCTTTCGACGCGAACCAGCGGTACAGCGTCGGGCGCGAGACCCCGGCCTGCGCGGCGACGTCGGACAGGCTGAGCTTGGTCTTGCCGTTGCGGCCCAGCACCTCGGCGGTGGCATCGAGGATGCGCTGCCGCGTCGAGGTGTCGGGCTCTGCGGTCTGGGCCGGACTGCTCATAAGTGCAACTCTACGAAGTCGTTCACCGTCATTTCGCCTCCCGGCCAGGCTTGGGCGGTCTCGGCCGCACCAACACGGACTGCTGGATGGCGCCCACCGCCCCCTGCTCGTCGAACAACGTGCCGACCGTGGTCCCGATGCCGTCCGGGCCATAGTTCGTCTCGGCGCGGATCCCGATCCACTCCCCGTCGGGAACCCGGAACACGTGCACGGCCAGGTCGGTGTTGAGGAAGGTCCACCGGGTGATGTCCAACTTGCTGCCGATGCCGTTGGCGCAGTCGGCCACCGCGAACAGCCGCTCCAGCGGTGTCATGCTCTCGCCGGTGACCAGGTCCACGGTCGGGTGGATCCACGATTCGCCCGGCCCCTCGCTCAGCGGTTCGGTCAGCCACAGCCAGTCCAGGCTGTGCACGTAGTTGCGGTCCCAATCCCGCGCCTTCAGGTTGCGGTTGCGCGCCTCGCTGCGCGGCCGCGGCATTTCGGGCGCGGCGTGGGCCACGGCGCGCGTGTCCAGCGTCTGTAGCCGCCAGCCGCTGGCGCGAGCGACCGGCCGGGGCTCGCCATCGGGGCCGGGGGCCAGCATCTCGGCGGTGACCAGTTCGATCTGCTTGCCGCCCCGCTGCACCTGCGAGCCGACCCACAGGTCCCCCTCGGCGGGCACCCCGCCCAACAGGTCGATGACGACGCGCGACAGGCGGGTGTCGTCGCGCTGCTCGCACCGCTCGAGCGCCCGCACCAGCAGCGCGGACACCGGCCCGCCGTGCTGAATCGCGGCCGACCAGGTGCCCCGCGCCAGGTCGGTGGCCCGAAACTTCTCGCCCAGCGGATCGGCGCCGTCGACGAGCTCGTAATAGGAGTCGGACATCGTCGTCAACCTTTCCTCAGGGCAGGCCGGCGCCGGGAGTCGTCACCGTGACCGCATCCAGCCGGGACAGCCGGGTGCCGACCAGCCGCTGGGGATAGGCGTCCGTGCTGGACAACAGGAACAGCGTGCGCCGCTCGGGGCCGCCGAGCGCGCAGGCGATCGCTACGCGCTCGCCGATGTCGATGCGGTCGGTCACCGCCCCGCCCTCGACGATCCGCTCGAATTGGTGGGCCAGCGTCATGGACGCCCACACCGCGCCGTCGGCGTCGAGCGCGATGCCGTCGGGCGGCCCGTCCAGACCCTCGGCGAAAACCCGCCGGTCGGCCAGGCCGCCGTCGGAGTCGATCGTGAACGCGGTCAGCCGGCGGCCGATCGACTCGGCGACGATCAGGGTGGCGCGGTCCGGGGTGATCACCATGCCGTTGGGAAAGTCGAGGTCTTCGGCGACGACGGTGGCGCTGTCGTCCGGATCGAGGCGGATGATGCGCCCGCCGTGCCGCGCCTGGCACCCGATGTAGGCGCGCCCCGCGTCGTCGATCACCATGTCCCCGAGGTTCTCCGGCGCGAGTTCGGTGAGATCGGCGATGGTGTCCACGGATTCACCGTCGTAGCGCAGCACCTTGCGGTCGTCGGCCGAGACGATCAGCAGCGATCCGTCCGGGCGGAAACCCAGGCCGGAGGGCGCGTGCCCGGGCAGCGGCAAGGTCGTGAGCGAGCCACCCATGGTCGAGGTGTGGACCGCCTCGCCCAGCATGTCGGAGAACCACAGCAGCCCCTCGAACCAGCGTGGCCCCTCGCCGAAGCAGAAGCTGTTGGCCAGCGGTTCGGGAATCATCCGGTCACGCCTTTGACCACGGCTTCCGCTTTACAAAACACCGCCAAAGTGTCATGCACCGCGGGTGCCGGTGTCAATCTCGCGACGGCCGGTCCCCGCGGGCCCCATGAACGCGGATGCGCAACCGCGGGAGGCGCCGCCCAATTGTGTTGCGCCCCTGGGTGTCCCATCGAGCCGGCGGTCCACCGAGTCACCACCTTGTTAGCCAAGCTTTACAAATCCTACGCAAAGTGTCACGCTGAGCCGTGAGCTGCTAGCCGAGAGGTGGACCCGACTTGACCACGGAATCTGAGCAGACCGAGTGGACCGTGCAGGGCCTGCTGGACCTGTTCGACGTGCGGGCCGACGGGCCGGACCGGTTCACCGGCGACACTGGGATCGCCGGCGGCGACGAACGTCAGGTGGTGGAGGGCACCCAGGTGCTCGCCCAGGCGATCGTGGCGGTGGCCAAACGGTTCGGAGACAAGTCGGTGCGTTCGGCGCACGCGGTGTTCTCCCGCGCGGTGACCGTCGGCCCGCCGATCGAACTCGTCCTCGACGTCGTGGCCGAGGGCCGGTCCACCGCCACAGCGGTGGTCGCCGTCCACCAGAACGGGCGGCGCTGCCTGAGCATCACGGTGCTGGCCGACGTGCCGACCGGCGACGTCATCCGCCACCACCTGCCGCGCCCCGACGTGACCGGGCCCGCGGACGCCATTCCCTCGCCGATGCCGATGGTGGGCCGCGAACTGCGCCTGGTCGACGTCGTCGACGTGAACAGCCCCGACGAGGTCGGGCCACCCGAGCTGTACGCGTGGCTGCACTACGACCCGATCCCGGAACGGGACGACCTGGCCAAGGCGCTGCTCGCGTACTTCACCGGCCACCTGGGCATCTCCACGACGATGCGACCGCACGAGGGCATTGGCACCGCCCAGGCGCACCTGACCGTGTCCACCGCACCGATGAGCATCTCGGTGGCGTTCCACGAACCGGTGCGCTGGGACGGCTGGCTGCTCTACACCCACGAGAGCACCCAGGTCGGCGCGGGGATGTCGTACGTGCGCGGCACCGTGCACTCCGAGGCGGGCGAGCTACTGTGCTCGTTCGCCCAGGAGGCGCTGATCCGGCCGCTGCGCACCACCGACACGGCGATCGATTCCCGCGCGCGATTCTGACGGCGGGCCGCGCTCATGCACTTCACCATCACCCATCCGATGCACAGCCACCCGTACAACCCGGAGTTGGTCAGCGGGGACGGCATCGCGAAGGTGGCCGCGGCCACCGAGGCGGCCGGCATTCACGGGTTCGGCTTCACCGACCACCCGGCGCCGTCGCAGCGGTGGCTCCAAGCCGGTGGGCATGACGCTTTGGATCCCTTTGTCGCGCTGGGTTTCGCGGCGGCCACGACGACGACGCTGCGGCTGATCCCCAACATCGTGGTGCTGCCGTATCGAAACCCGTTCGTAGTGGCCAAGTCCGGCGCGACACTGGACCTGCTGTCCGGCGGCCGCTTCACGCTCGCGGTCGGTGTGGGTTATCTGAAGCGGGAATTCGCAGCGCTCGGTGTCAGCTACGACGAGCGGGCCGAGCTGTTCGAGGAAGCACTGCGGGTGATCCGGGCTGTCTGGACCGGCGACGACATCACCTTCGAGGGCAAGCATTTCAGCGCGCGGGGGATCACCGCGCACCCCCTCCCGCTGAGCGATCCGCACCCGCCGATCTGGATCGGCGGCAACACCTCGTCGGCGCGCCAGCGCGTGGCGCAATACGGCGACGGCTGGTGCCCATTCCCCGCCCCTCCCCAGTTGGCCCAGACGGCGGGCACCGCGGTGATCGACTCCATGGCGCGGCTCACCGAAGGCATCGACGATCTGCGGCGCCGGTGCGATGCCGCGGGCCGCGACTGGTCCACCATCGACATCACCTTCGCGAACTTCGAGGGCGGCAGCCCCGCCGACGACTCATTCAACGCCGACGCCTACCTTGCCGGCTTGGAAAAGCTTGCGGGCGTTGGGGTTACCTGGGTGAGCGTGCACCTGCCCGGAGACAGCATCACCCATGTGCTCGAGACCCTCGACCGCTTCCGCACCCTCGTGATCGACGCGGCCTGATGGACTTCTCCCGCGTCGAACTCTCCCCGGAGGACCAGGCCTTCCGCGACGAGACCCGGGCGTTCATCGCCAAGCACGTCACCGACGAAGTGCTGCACCGGCAGCTGAAGTTCGGCGAAAACTTCGACGAGGAGGTGCATCTGGCGCTCGGCGAGGCCGGCTACCTGGCATCCGATTGGAAGCTGGAGGCCGAGGGCGGCTTCAGCCCGGTGCGCCGACGCATATTCCAGCTCGAGATCGCCCGCGCCCACACCCCCTGGTATCACTGGGGCACCACGTCCGTCGTCGCCAAGCTGGTGCGGCAGTTCGGGGTGCCCGAGTTAGCCGACAAGGTCATCCCGGGCGTGCTGGCCGGCGAGATCCGGCTGTGTCTGGGCTACACCGAGCCCGAGGGCGGCTCCGACGTCGCCACCTGCAAGACGCGCGCGGTGCGCGACGGCGATGCGTGGATTATCAACGGCTCCAAGATGTTCACGTCGAACGCGCAGAACGCCAGGTACGTCTTCCTGCTCACCAACACCGACCCCCAGGGCCCCAAGCACAGGAACCTGACGATGTTCCTGGTGCCCCTCGACACGCCGGGCATCGAGATCCAGGGCATCCGGACGCTGGACGGCGACCGCACCAACATCGTCTACTACAGCGACGTCCGCGTCGACGACGTCTACCGCATCGGCGAGGTGAACGGCGGCTGGACGGTGATGCGCGCGGCGCTGGACTCCGAGCACGGCATCGTGGACCCGGAAGACCATGGGCTGCAATACGTCGCGGCGATGGCGGCGCACGGCGACCTGATGGCCGAAGTGATCGACGCCGTCGCGGCCGTCGTTTCGGCGACGGACGACGAGTCGGTGAAGTACCGGCTCGGACGGGCCGTCGCGCGCATGGAGGCGTCGCTGTCATCGCCCGGAATGTTCGGCCGGGTCGCGGTCGCGCAGACGATGCGCGACATCACCGGTGACCTGATGGACATCATGGGCTCGGCCTCGGCGTTGCCGACCGAAACCGAAGGCTCCGCCACCGACGGTGCGGCGGAACATCTTTACCGGCTCTCGTTGCCGCTCGGCATCTATGGCGGCACCCTCGAGGTGTTCCGCAACATGATCGCCCAGCACGAGCTGAAGCTGGGACGCCCTAGCTACGGCGGGTGAGCGGCAGGTCGGCCACGACGTCGGCCCGGGCCAGGTCGAAGCTCAAAAAGCCCTTGATGGGCAGGCTTTCGGGTGGCGGATCCGAATAGCTCCAGGCGATGTCGTCGATCGCGTGATCGTCAACGACGGCCGACCAGTAGGTGGCGAAGCCCTTGTAGTTGCAATACGTCACCGTGTCGGTGCGGCGCAGCAGGTCGGTGCGCACGTGCGTCGGATCGACGTAAAGCCTTGGCTCCAAGGCCGTTTCGAACACAATAACGGTGTCATCGGTATCTACCAGCGTGACGCCCCCGACGCTGGCGCGCAGGCGGCGCCTCGTCGGCCGGCAGTCGACGCGGTGGTAGGGGTTCGGCGGATAGTGCACGAGCTCGCGTCCCTCCTCCAGCCAGGTGTCGACGGCGTCCCACGGCACGTGCACGAAGCCCGGCGCCTCCGGCTCGGGTTCGGTGGGCAGGTCGGCGACCGCGTCGGCCGGGAAAACGTAGCTGAGCGGCCGGCCCCGCCGGTGCACCAGCAGCGCCCGCTCGGTGTCGATCACCAGGCGCCCGTCCTGGATCGCCTGCACGCGCCGTGGGTGCGGCTCGACGAACACGACGCCGTCCGGTATGGCGGGGGAGAACCGCCCGGCCGGATCACTGCTGAGCGGACCACGTCCGGCAACGAGGCTCATGGTGCTCCTTCCATCGCCCAAGTCTTCGACCGTCACGCTAGCGTGGCACTGGCAATGGACCGTCACGCCGGCGTGACATTCGAAGAGCGCGGAGTAGGAACTTAGCCATGGCGGGACCAATGGAGGGCGTCAAGGTCGTCGAGCTCGGGGTCTGGGTGGCCGGGCCGGCCGCCGGCGGCATCCTGGCCGACTGGGGCGCCGACGTCGTCAAGATCGAGCCGCCGCGCGGGGACCCGGGGCGCATGTTCGGCAGGATGTTGGGCTGCGACCTCGGCGTCAACCCGCCCTTCGAGATGGACAACCGCTCCAAGCGCAGCGTCGTGCTGGACCTCGCGCGGGAGTCGGGCCGCGACACCGCGTTCGAATTGCTCGCCGACGCCGACGTTTTCGTGACGAACGTGCGGCCCGGCGCGCTGTCGCGCCTCGGACTGGACTTCGAGTCGGTGTCGGCGCGCAATCCCCGCCTGGTCTACGGGCTGATCACCGGATACGGCGAGACCGGGCCCGACGCCGACCGCGCCGCATACGACGTCGCCGCGTTCTGGTCGCGGGCCGGGGTGGCACATCTGCTCACCCGGCCCGGTGACACGCCGCCGTTCCAGCGCGGCGGCATGGGCGATCACTCGGCCGGCATGACGCTGGCCGCGGCGATCTGCGCGGCGCTGGTTGCCCGCGCCCGCACTGGGACCGGCCAACTGGTCAGCACCTCGCTGTACCGCCAGGGCGCCTACACGGTGAGCTTCGACCTGAACACCTATCTGCTGACCGGTCAGCCGATCGCGGTCGGGCAACGCGAGGCGATGGGCAACCCGTGCATGAACAATTACGCGACCGCCGACGGGCGTCGATTCTGGATCGTCGGGCTCGAAGGCGACCGGCACTGGCCCCCGCTATGTCGCGTCGTCGGCCATCCGGAGTGGCTGACCGATCCCCGGTTCGGCGACGCGTACGCGCGCTTCGTCAACGCGGCGGAGCTGATCGCCGAACTCGACGCCATCTTTGCCACCCGCACACTCGACGAATGGGCGCAGGCGTTTTCCGGTGAACCGGACTTCTTCTGGTCACCGGTCAACTCGCTCGAGGACGTGGTGGCCGACGAGCAATTCCACGCCGCGGGCGGCATCGTCGACGTGCCGGACGGCGAATCCGTCGTTCCGATGGTGGCCACCCCGGCCGATTTCCACGGCACCCCATGGGCACCCCGTTCTGCGGCACCGGAACTCGGGCAGCACACCGAGGAAGTGCTCGCCGAGCTCAAGGCTCGCCACGGCTTGTGACCACCGGTCGCTCCTTTACAAATATCGTCCTAAGTGTCACGCTGTCCGGTGAGCCGCGCAAGGCGGCACCCAGCCCAGGACAAGCGTTGCCGTAAGCGCCAATCCCCGCGCGGCGGTGAGGAACGGATTGAATGGTCACGTCAACGTTCGACATCAGCCAAGGCGCCCGGGTCGATGCCGCCGGAGCCGGCCGGGAACGTTTGGGATACCGGCTCGACGTCATCGCGGTGAGCGCCCTCGACGTCGTCCAATCGGCCGGGGGTTGGCTGTACGACCGCGCCATGGCCGGTTGGCAGGTGACGGTGTTGCTGCCCGACGCGGGCGACGACCGATCCCTGCGCATCCTCGGTGTGCGGGCGCTGGACCTCGAGGAGCAATTCGCGATGCTCGGCCCGGCGAGCCAGAGCCTCGCGGTCAGCGCCGAGGCGTTCATTGCGGATGCGCGCGTGCGCGACAGGGTGCTGGCGTCGCTGGACGACCGGCTGACCGAAGTCACGCTGTGGGGCCACGCGCCGTCCGGTTGGCCCTTGCGGGTGGATCGCGGGGTGGCCCGGGCGCAGTACGCGCTCAGTGCGGCCGCGCGCCGATTCAAGGGCCACGCGCTGGCCGCGGCCGGGATGGCTTGTCCCACGGTCTATTCCACCGAGACCTTGCTCTGTGACCTGGCGACCTGCGCGCGCGGCGACTCGGGGCTGGTCCGGCTCGACTGATGAAGAAGTACTACCGGCACACGCTTCTCTACCTGCACGAGACCATCTCGCTGGGCACCGGCCGAACCGAGCGCTTCACCGAGGTCTTCTCCGACACCTACCGGCCGATGATGGAGGAGCTCGGCGCGCGGCTGTTCGCGATTTGGGAGACGACGCCCTACAACGGTCACTGGCCGCAGGTGACGATCATCTGGGAGATCGACGGATTCGCCGATTACGCGCGCATCGGCGCGGCGCAGGCCCGCGGGGGCAGCCACGAGGCCGCGGCCGGAAAATGGTCGGCGTTCCTGGCCGACGCCGGCGCGGCGGGGGAGGGCCGCATCATGTACCCCGGGCCCAGCAACAAGACCCTGGCCCAGCTGCGCGACGCGAATTTCACCGCGCCGCTGGTGATTCAGGAGATCATGCAGACCAAGCCCGGGCGTCAGGACGACTACATCCGCGAACTGGAGCGCCTCTACGTTCCATGGTCGGAACGGACCGGCAAACGCTGGCTGGGCTCGTTCACCACGACCTTCCGCTACAACGAGGTCATCCACTACTGGGCGCTCGACGGCGGCTGGGAATGCTTCGCCAACCACTACCCCTCGTGGAAGGAGAGCCCGCCTCCCGAGATCGTCACGTGGATCAGCGTGGCGCCCGCCCTGCGCGATGGCTGGGAGGACTCGATCCTGCAGGCCCTACCGCCCTCGCCTCTGCAGTGAGCTTCTCCTACGACCCGTTCGACGCGCAGGTAATGGCAAACCCATTGCCCTACTACCAAATTCTGCGCGACCAGTACCCCGTGTACTACATGCCGCAGTGGGACACCTTCGCGCTGTCCCGCTTCGAGGACATCTGGCAGGTGTTGGAGGTCAACGACGGCACGTTCGTCGCGACGGAAGGTACATTGCCCCCGGCCTCGGTGCTGGCTTCCCACAACGACGGGCCGCTCGACGACCCGCCGCTGCACCCGCTGCCCTTCCACGCGGTGTTCGACACGGACCTGTACGCCGAGATCCGCCGCGCGCATTCGGCGCCGTTGCGTCCGAGGTCGGTCGCCGGGCTGGAAGCCAGGATCCGCACGCTCGCCAACGAGCGCCTCGATGAGCTGCTGCCGCGCGGCTCGTTCGACCTGACGCAGGAGTACGGCGGCATCGTCGCGGCGTCGATGGTGTGCGGATTGCTGGGCTTACCAGACGATCTCGCGCCCCAAGTGCTCGCCGCGGTCAACGCCGGCAGCCTGGCCGAGCCCGGTGAGGGCGTCGACACCGCGCAGGCCCGGCCAAACTATCTCGAATACCTCACGCCGGTGGTCGAGCGCCGGCGGGCCGACTCATCCGGGACCGAGTTGCCGGTGGTCGATGGCCTGCTGCGCTACCGGTTGCCCGACGGCAGCGCGCTGTCCGACGCCGAGGTCGCGACGCAGATGCTCTGCATCTTCATCGGCGGGACGGAGACGGTGCCCAAAATCGTCGCGCACGGGCTGTGGGAGCTCAGTCAGCGGCCCGGCCAGATGGCCGCGGTGTGCGCCGACCCCGCCACCAACGTGCCGATCGCACGCGAGGAGATGATCCGCTATTGCGCACCGGCGCAGTGGTTCGCCCGAACTGCCCGGCGGCCGTACACGATTCACGGGCGAACGATCGAGCCCGGCCAGCGCGTCATCACCCTGCTGGCCTCGGCCAACCGCGACGAGCGCGAATACGCCGAACCCGACGAGTTCATCTGGGACCGGCCCATCCGCCGTTCGCTGGCGTTCGGACGCGGCCAGCACTTCTGCATCGGCTACCACCTGGCCCGGCTGGAAATCGATGTGCTGCTGGCCGAATGGCTGCGCCGGGTGCCGGACTTCGCCGTCGACGGCGACGCCGCCACCCGGCTGCCGTCCAGCTTCCAGTGGGGATGGAACAAGATCCCGGTGGAGGTCTGACGTGTGGTCCTACCGGATCATCGCCCCATATGTGTTGGAGTGCACGTCGGTCGCCGAGAAGACGCCCGAGGACCTGGCCGAAGGCCAGGTGCTGTTACGGTTTTTGGCCGCCGGCGTCTGCGGCAGCGACATGCCGGCCTTTCGGGGCGCCAAGGGACGGCTCCCGGGCGACGACGGCGTTAGCGCCGCCGAAAAGGACGGCTTCCCGATCCACGAAATCGTCGGCGAGGTGATCGCCAGCCGCCATCCCGAGCACCGTCCGGGCGACCGCGTGGTGGGCTGGGCGTCCGGCTTCGACGGCCTGATGGAGCGGGTGATCAGCGACGGCAGCGGGCTGGCCCCATACGACCCGGGACTTATCCCGGCCCAGGCCGTCGGCCTGCAACCGCTGGCGTGCGTCCTGTACGCCCTCGAGCAGCTGCCCGACCTCACCGGCAGGCACGTGGCGATCATCGGCCAGGGATCGATCGGCCTGCTTTTCTCCTATGTCGCCAAGGCGGCCGGCGCGCGGCGCGTCACTGGAGTCGACCCCGTCGACCGATCAGGTTTCGCAACCGCTTTCGGCGTCGACGAGGTGGTGCGCGCCACCAGCGACCGGTGGGTGAGCCGGCTCGTGGCCGCGGACCGCGCGGACGTCGTCATCGAGGCGGTCGGCCATCAGGTGGCCACCCTGGGGCACGCGATCGAGGCCGCGGCGTTCGGCGGCACCGTGCTGTATTTCGGCGTGGCCGACGACGACGCCTACCCGATCAGCATGCGCCTGATGCTGCGCAACAACCTCACCCTGAAATCTGGTGTGACACTCGACCGCCGGCGGATGCTGGAGCTCGCCGGCAAGTTCGCCGCCGAACATCCGGAGCTGCTCGGCACGTATCTCACGCACACCTTCGGGATCGAGGACGCGCAGGCCGCGTTCGACTTGGCCTGCCGGCCCGACCCGAAGCGTGTCAAGATTGCGATCGCCGGGTGAGCGTCTTCGAGGGCGACAAGCAGACGCCGATCTGGGGCGGCTGGATCACCGGCCCGAGCCTGATCGGCCCGGACGAATTCAGCAGGGCCGGTTACGATTACGTCGGATTCGACGCCCAACACAGCTACCTCGACGACGCCGGCATCGCCGGCATGCTGCGCCGAACCGAACACCTGCCGATTGGCACCGTCGTCCGGCTGCCCAACGCCGACCCGGCACCGATCGGGCGTGTGCTGGACGCCGGCGCCGACGCCGTCGTCATCGCGATGATCGAGTCCGCGGAACAGGCCGCCGCGGCGGTGGCCGCCACCCGCTACCAGCCGGCGGGCATCCGCAGCTTCGGCCCGCTGCGCGCCGACCTCGGCCGCGACACCGCCGCGCTTCAAGCCCGGGTTAGCGTGTTCGCGATGATCGAGACCGCCGCGGCGCTGGAAGCCGTTGACGAGATCTGCGCCGTCGACGGGCTAGCCGGGCTCTATGTCGGACCCGCGGACCTGGCCCTTTCGCTCGGCGTGGATGTGCTTGGGGCGCACAGTGATCCGATCGTGCTGGACGCCATCGTGCGCATCCGGCGGGCGGCGGATGCCGCCGGACTGGTTAGCGGAGTCCACGCGGGGGACGGCACCGCGGGCCGCGCCATGGCGAAGCTGGGGTTCTCGATGATCACCCTGGCGGCCGAATCGGTTGCGCTGCGCCGGGGAGCCGCGGAACACCTGCGCGAGGCCAAGCATGACGGATGATCGGGCCGCGATCCGCGAACTGATTGACGCCTACGCGTTGGCGCTGGACGCCAACGACATCGACGCCTGCCTGCGCCTGTTCGCCCCGGACGCCGAATTCCTGGTCTACGGGCGCACGTTCGCCGGGCACGACGGCATCGGCAAGATGTTCCGGGATGCCCCGCGGGGTCTGCACCTGACCGGGGTGTCCCGCATCGACGTCCACGACGACACGGCAACGGCCCGGTCGCAGGTGCTGTTCGTCCGGGCGGTCGACCAGAACCTCCGACCCGCGCTGTACGACGACGAGCTGGTCCGCACCGACGGGCGGTGGCTTTTCCGCCGGCGCCGATGCCAATTCGTCACCAGCCGAGGCCTTTCCGACGCCCCCGAGGTCACATCGTCATGAATGAACGCGTCGCACTGGTGACCGGGGCGGCCGGGGGACAGGGCTGGGCCATCGCGAAAAAACTCCGGGCGGAGGGTTATTCGGTGGCCGCGTGTGATCGGCGCGCGGGCGACCTGACCGCCCTGGTCGCTGAATTGAGCGACGACGAGGTGATCGTCGTCGAACTCGACGTCACCTCGGAATCGCTGTGGGAGCAGGCCGTGCGCACCGTGGTCGACCGGTTCGGGGCGCTGACCACGCTGGTCAACAACGCCGGCGCGTTGCACCGGGCGTCGCTGGCGGACGAGACCGCGGATGCGTTCGAAAACTCCTGGCGGGTCAACTGTTTCGGTGCATTCCTGGGCATCCACACGGCACTGGAGCACCTCCGCGCGGCGACCAACGCCGCGATCGTCAACATCTGCAGCACCGGCGCCATCCGCCCCTTCCCGCACCACGCGGCCTACGGTTCGGCGAAGTGGGCGCTTCGCGGCCTGACCCAGAACGCCGCCGCCGAACTGGCGCCCCTCGGCATTCGCGTCAACGCCGTCTTTCCCGGGCCGATCGCGACCCCGATGCTCGACGACGCCACCCAACTACGGCTCGCCGCGTCGTCGGCCTTCGGGCGGATCGGCCAGCCCCGCGAGATCGCCGACGCGGTCGCGTTCCTGGTCTCCGGGGCGGCGTCGTTCATCACCGGCGCCGAACTGGTCGTCGACGGCGGCCAATGCGTGCAGATCCGATGAGCCGCACCCGCGGTAGCGCTAGTCGAACCTGATGAGCTGGCGCACGGCGGTGCCGTCGGCGAGGTTGTCCATGGCCTCGTTGATCGCCTCCAGCCGGATCGACGAGGACACCAGCGCCTCCACCGGGAGCCGGCCCGACTGCCACAGTGCGACGAACCGGGGAATGTCGCGACTGGGCACCGCCGAACCCAGGTAACTGCCGATCAGCGATCGGCCTTCGGCCACGAAACCCAACGGCGACACGGTGATTCGCGCAGCCGGTGGCGGCAGCCCGACCGTGATGGTGCGGCCGCCGGGCGCGGTCAGGGCGATGGCCGTCTCGAGCGCGGCGGGATGGCCGGCGGCCTCGATGACCACGGCGGCCTTGACGCCGCCGTCGAGGGCCTGCTGCGAGGTGTATGCCTCGTGCGCGCCCCGGGC
>NZ_LATC01000115.1:0-14145 GCF_001414075.1 Mycobacterium sp. UM_11
CCACCGAACTGCCGATCTCGGTGGTCACCATGGCCAAGGACGGTCCCGAGGTCGCGTCGCTGCTGACTGCGGCCGGCCGGCTGTTCACCGCGGGCGTCGCCGTCGATTGGCCGGCCGTGTTCGCCGGCTCGGGGGCGCGGCGAATCGACCTGCCGACGTATGGCTTTGTCCGCCAACGGTTCTGGCTCGGCAATGCGCGGGATGCGCTGCCCGCCAAGCCGACCCGATCGCCCGACCTGGCCGAACAGTTGCACGCCCTGCAGCCGGGTGAGCAGCGCCGGCGGCTGGTCGAGCTGGTCTGCGAGCACGCGGCCGCCGTGTCGGGGCATCCGGACGGCCGGGCCATCGACCGCGATCGCGCCTTCGCCGATCTGGGTTTCGATTCGCTCACCGGCGTCGAATTGCGCAACCGGCTCACCACCGCGACCGGGCTTGCGCTGTCGCGGACCCTGATCTTCGACTATCCCTCTCCCGCCCAGCTGGCCGAGCATCTGCGCCAGCAGCTGTTCCGCGGCGACCGAGGCGAATCCGACGAGGAGAAGCTGTGGTCGGCGCTGCGCACGATCCCGATCGCGGAGCTGCGGCGAACCGGCCTGCTCGACAAACTCCTGCTGCTCGCCGGCCGGCCGGAAGACGTTGGCGCCGAGCCGGTCACCGACATGATCGACTCGTTGAGTCCCGAAGCTTTGATCGCGATGGCGCTCAACGCCGGCGAGGACGAGGACGCAAAACGATGAAATGCCAACGCAATAAGACACATGTCGAATACGGCGACTTTTTGCCGGATCACCGGGAACCGCCTAGACTTTCCGAAATAGCGAAAGTCCCGTGTGAGCTGGGATGTAAGCAAAAGGGTTGGGCATGAGCGTCATCGCGGGCGTATTCGGGGCGTTGCCGCCGCATCGCTACAGTCAGGCCGAAATCACCGACCAACTCGTCGAATTCCCCGCGCTGAAGGAGCACGAGGAAATCGTTCGGCGGCTGCACGCCGCCGCCAAGGTCAACAGCCGCCACCTGGTCCTGCCGCTGGAGCGCTACGCGTCGCTCACCGATTTCGGCGAGGCCAACGAGGTCTTCATCGAACACGCCGTCGAACTCGGGTGCCGGGCGTTGCTCGACGCGCTCGACGAGGCGGGCCTGCAGCCGCAGGACATCGACATGATCGCCACCACCACGGTCACCGGCGTGGCGGTGCCGTCGCTGGACGCGCGCATCGCCGGACGGCTGGCCCTGCGCCCGGACGTGCGCCGGGTGCCGCTGTTCGGGCTCGGCTGCGCGGCCGGCGCGGCGGGGGTGGGCCGGCTGCACGACTATCTGCGCGGCGCGCCGGACGGCGTCGCGGTCCTGGTGTCGGTCGAGCTGTGCTCGCTCACCTTCCCGTCGGTCAAGCCGACCGTGTCGGGCCTGGTGGGCACCGCCATGTTCGGCGACGGGGCCGCGGCCGTGGTCGCCGTCGGCGACCGCCGCGCCGAGCGGCTGAGCCCAAGCGGGCCCGACATCGTCGATTCGCGCAGCCGCCTCTACCCCGAATCGCTGCACATCATGGCCTGGAACGTCGATACGACCGGGCTGCACCTGGTGATGTCGCCGGAGCTGACGAACCTCATCGACCGCCACCTGGCCGACGACGTCAGCCGGCTCCTCGGCGCCCACGGGTTGACGAAGGACGACATCGGCGCCTGGGTGGCGCACCCGGGTGGCCCCAAGGTCATCACCGCGATCGGCAACAGCCTCGAGCTGCCCCCGGAGGCCCTCGAGCTCACCTGGCGCTCGCTGGGCGAGATCGCGAACCTGTCCTCGGCGTCGGTGCTGCACATCCTGCGAGACACCATCGCCAAGCCGCCGCCGGGCGGCAGCCCGGGGCTGATGGTCGCGTTGGGGCCCGGGTTCGGCTCCGAGCTGGTGCTATTGCGCTGGCGCTAGCTCGATGATGGCGAGCCGCCAAGACGAACGACGTCGACGGTCAGCCCCGGCTTGGGGGACAGCGCCGCAAGGTTGGCCGCGCGGATCCGCTGCTCGGGCATGCGCAGCGTGGTCCGGGCGATCAGGCGGGCCAGCATGACGGTCATCTCGGTGGTGGCCATGGCCGCGCCGATGCAGCGGTGCAGCCCGCCGCTGAACGGGATGAACTCGTGGGGGGCGGGCTTGCGGTAACCCGGGGCGTCGGAATCCCACCGCTGCGGACGGAACTGCGTTGGCTCCGGCCAGATTTCGGGGAGCCGATGCGTGACGTACGGGCTGAAGATCAGCAATCGGCCCACCGGGATGCGGTGGCCGTCGAAGGACAGGTCGCGGATCACCCGGCGCGCCGAGATCACCCCGGGCGGGTACAGCCGCAGGGTTTCCTGGACGACGCCGTTGAGGTAGGTCAGCGCCGTGAGGTCGGCCGCGGCCGGGGGGCGTCCGTCGAGCACGCGCGCCACCTCGCCGGCGGCGGCGTCCCACGCGCCCGGCTGGGACAGCAGCGTGCAGATCGCCCACGCCAGCGCGCCGCTGGTGGTCTCGTAGCCGGCGGTGATCAGCGAGATGACGGCGTCGCGGATCTCGTTGTCGCTCAACGCATATCCCTCGTCGCCGCGGCCGTTGATCAGCATCGTCAGCATGTGGTCGTCGGGGGAGGGCTCGGCGCGCGCGGCGGCGATCTGGGCGTCGATCAGGTCGTCGATGCGTCGACGGGCGGCCACCGCCCGCCGCCAGGCCGGGGCGTTGAGCCGTTGCTGCAACGCGACAGCCTGCGGCAGTTGGTGAGTCAGGTCCAGCAGCGGCTGCAGTTGGCGCCCCAGGAAGTCCGAATGGGCGGCCAGGCGCGGCCCGAACAGGCTTTCGGCGGTGCTGCGCCGCACCGCGGAACGGCACTCGCGGTAGATGTCCAGCCGCTGCCCGGGCCGCCAGCCATCGATCACGGCGTCGATGTTGGCCACCATCGTGGCGACGTAGTCCTGGATCTGCCGGTGCCGCAACCCGGGCGCCACGACGCTGCGCCGGCGCCGGTGGTCGTCGCCGTCGCTGACGATCAGGGCGGTGGGCCCGTCGACGATGGCGAGGTTCTGAAATGTCAACCGCCAGCTGAACGCGTCGGCGTTGGCGAACACGAACTTGTTCGCCTCGGCCCCCAGCAGGTAGGTGTAGCCGTGCCGGCCGACCCCGGCGTCGATCACCGCGCCGCGCCGCCGGTACAGCGCCAGCAGGGCCTCGCCGGGCCGATAGGTCACCGGTTTCATTCCAGCGCCTCCGACAGCTCCAGCCAGCGGCTCTCCGTCGAGGCGACCTCGTCCTCGAGCGCCCGCAATTCCTGGGTGAGCCGGTTGATGCCGACGCGGTCCGACTGGTCGTGCCCTGCCAGTTCGTGGTGTTTGTCGGCGATCCGGTCGGCCAGGCGGGCGAGCTGGCGGTCGACGCCGGCCAGCTCCTTCTCCGCGGCCCGGCGCCGGGCCCCGGACATGACATGTTCCGGAGTCGAATCCCGCTTCGCCGCCGGCGCCGCGGTGCGCTCGGCGGCCAGCCGCAGGTACTCGTCGATCCCGCCGGGGAGGTGCCGCAACCGGCCGTCGAGGATGGCGTACTGCTGGTCGGTGATCCGCTCCAGCAGGTAGCGGTCGTGGGAGACGACGATCAGGGTGCCCGGCCACGAGTCGAGCAGGTCCTCGGTGGCGGTCAGCATGTCGGTGTCGACGTCGTTGGTCGGCTCGTCCAGGAGCAACACGTTGGGCTCGGACAGCAGCGTGAGCATCAGCTGCAGCCGTCGCCGCTGGCCGCCGGAGAGCTCGCCGATCCGGGCGGAGAGCTGGCCGCCGGCGAACCCCAGCCGCTCGAGCAGCTGGGCCGGCGTCACCTCGCGGCCCTCGACCTCGTACCCGCCGCGCAGCCGTCCCAGCACGTCGGCGATGCGGTCGTCGGCGAGCCCGGCCAGGGCGTCGCCCTGCTGGTCGAGCACGGCCAGCCGCACCGTCTTGCCGCGCTTGACGCGCCCGGTGTCCGGGGTGATGCTGCCCGCGATCAGCCCCAGCAGCGTCGACTTCCCAGCGCCGTTGGCGCCGACGATGCCGGTCCGTTCGCCCGGGGCGATCCGCCACTCGACGTCGCGCAGCACCGGGCGGCCCGCGAAGGCGACCGACACGTCCAGCAGGTCGATGACGTCCTTGCCGAGCCGGGCCGTCGCCAGCTTGGCCAGCTCGACGGTGTTGCGCAGCGGCGGCACGTCCGCGATCAGCTGGTTGGCCGCCTCGATGCGGAATTTCGGCTTCGACGTCCGCGCCGGCGCGCCGCGGCGCAGCCAGGCCAGCTCCTTGCGCATCAGGTTCTGCCGCTTGGCCTCCGCCGTGGCGGCCAGCCGGTCGCGCTCGACGCGCTGCAGCACGTAGGCCGCGTAGCCGCCCTCGAACGGCTCCACGATCCCGTCGTGCACCTCCCACGTCGTGGTGGCGACCTCGTCGAGGAACCAGCGGTCGTGCGTCACCAGCAGCAGCCCGCCGGTGTTGCGGGCCCAGCGCTGGCGGAGATGCTCGGCCAGCCAGGTGATGCCCTCGATGTCCAGGTGGTTGGTGGGCTCGTCGAGCGCGATGACGTCCCAGTCGCCCACCAGCAGCCGGGCCAGCTGAACCCGCCTGCGCTGGCCGCCGCTGAGCGTGGAGATCCGTGCGTCCCAATCGATGTCGGACGCCAGGCCGCCGACCACGTCGCGGACCCGCGCGTCGCCCGCCCACTGGTGTTCGGCCGCGTCGCCCACCAGCGTCCAGCCCACCGTGTGGGCCGGGTCCAGGGTGTCCGCCTGGCTCAGCGCGCCGACCCGCACACCGCTGCGCCGGGTCACGCGGCCCGAATCCGGGCGCAGCTCGCCGGTCAGCAGCCGCAGCAGGCTGGACTTGCCGTCGCCGTTGCGCCCGACGATCCCGATGCGCGCGCCGTCGTTCACGCCCAGCGTGACCGATTCGAATACCAGCTGGGTCGGATATTCGAGGCGGATGGCCTCGGCTCCCAATAGGTGCGCCACTGGCCCGACCCTACTGCGGTTATTCCAGGGTCAGCAGCGCCCGGTCGATCGCGCTCTGCGTCTCCGCCGACGCCGTGCTGGCCACCGCGTCCAGGAAGCGGCTGGCGAGGTCGCGCACCTTCAGGTTGGTTTCCTGGGAACGCCACACCAGGATGTCGAACGCCCGCTCCGCGGTGATCCCGTACGCGGACATCAGCACGCCCTTCGCCTGTTCGATCCGGGCGCGGGCGTCGGCCACCGCCGACAGCACGTCGGTGATGTCGGCGTGCAACGAGTCGGTGACGTCGACGTAGAACCCGGACGTGCCGATCACGGTGCCCTGGTCGTCGACCATCCGGTCGCCCGCGACGACGACGCAGTGGGTGTGCCCGTCGGCGTCGACGATGCGGTGCCGGCTGCTGAACGGCTTGCCCCGCAGCACCCGGTCCAGGACGGCGGCGACGCGCTCGCGGTCGTCGGGGTGCTTGTGCTTCAGGAACAGGTCCGTGGAGGGCTCGACCTGCCCCGGCCGGTAGCCGTGCATCCGGGCGACCGCGTCCGACCACTCCCAGCGGTGGTCGGCGAGAAAGAACCGGAAGCGGCCGACGCTCTGTGGATCGCCGAGGCCCAACACCAGGTCGACCGCGTTGAGGCCGTGGTCTTCGACGACGTCGGACATGAGCGCGTCGCACGCGCTCGCGTCGCGGGTGGGCTCGCCGTTGCGCCGCTGCACGGCCTCATCTTCAAAGTTCACGGTCATCGCGCGTGGCCTTTCAGATGCGTAACTATGTCCTACGGGTATCAATGCCCACTTTTGTGCGAAGCCATTCACCTATCAGGTTTTTATCAGGCTTTCCGGTACGGCTCGGCGTCGGCGTGTTTGAACTCGAGGCCCAGGCCGGGCCGGCATTGATCCGGCCGCAACGCGCCGCCGTCGGGGCCGAGGGCCCCCTCGAACAGCATGTGCTCGATGCGGTGGTGGTCGTGGAAGTACTCCAGGTGCCGCAGGTTGGGGATCGCGGACGCCACGTGCGCGTGCAGGTTCGGCGCGCAGTGCCCGGACACGTCGACGTTGTGGGCGGCCGCCACGGCCGCGGCGCGCAGCCAGTCGGTGATGCCGCCGCACCGCGTCACGTCGATTTGCAGGCAGTCGACCGCGCCCGCGGCGAGCATCCGGTTGAAGTAGGCCAGGTCGTAGCCGTACTCGCCGGCGGCGACGTCCGGCGTCACCTGGTCGCGCAACTCCCGCAACCCGGCGAGGTCGTCGGAGGACACCGGCTCCTCGAACCAGGTGACGTCGTGGTCGGCCATCGCGTGGGCCACCCGGATCGCCTGCTTGCGCCGGTAACCGCCGTTGGCGTCGACGTACAGTTCGACGTCCGGTCCGATCACCTTGCGCGACAGGGCGATTCGATCGAGGTCGCGGCGCTCGTCGGAGCCCCATGACTCGCCGATCTTGACCTTGACGCGCGGGATGTTCCACTCGTCGACCCAGCGCTCCAGCTGGGCCCGGGTGGCGCGCTCGTCATAGGTGGTGAAGCCGCCGCTGCCGTAGATCGGCACCGCGTCGTGCGCCATGCCGAGCAGCCGGCACACCGGCAGGCCCAGCAGCTTGCCCTTGAGGTCCCACAGCGCCGTGTCGACGGCCGAGATCGCGCACGACACCAGCCCGGGGCGCCCGTTGTTGCGCATCGCCCGCACCATCGCCTGCCACCGCCCGGGGACGTCGAGGGCGCCGTGCCCGATGATCTCGCCGGCGAGCGGCCCATTGATCAGGGGTGCGCACGCGCCGTCGGCGTAGGTGTAGCCGATCCCGTGCCGGCCGCCCGCCGCCACCTCGGCCAGCACCAGGGTGGTCGACGACCAGGACAGCGTGCCGTCGGCTTCCGGTGCGTCGGTGGGTATTTCATAGACCCGCGCGCTGACCTCGTCGATGCGCGCGTCGACGCTCATCGGGTCCACCGGCGCGCCGCGAGCCACGCGCCCAGCCCGGCCGCGCCGAGCGCGCCTGCGCCGCTGACGGCCGGGTGCTGCGACGCCCACAGCTGCGGGCTCAGCGCGTGGGAGTTGGCGTCGAACCCGCCGTGGGCGCCGTGGTCGCTGCCCGGCTCTTCGTCTTGCGGCTGCCACAGGTTGTGCGGCCGCCCCGCGCCGACGGGCTGGTCGGTCTGCTGCGAGTCGTATCCGGTGCGGCCCAGGTAGCGGTCCAGCAGCGGCGCGACGAACTTCTGCGCCAGCAACGTCACCATGGTGCTGTCGCCGACCCAATACTGTTTGCGCCCAGGATGATCGGCGGCGTACAGGACGCCGCGGGCGGCCACCTCGGGCTGATAGATCGGCGGCACGGGCTGGGGGTGGCGCGGCAGCCGGGACAGCACCCAGGAGAACTGCGGGGTGTTGACCGCGGGCATCTGGGCCACGGTGATCCGCACCTTCGAACCCTCGTGCAGCAGCTCGCAGCGCACCGATTCGGTGAACCCGTTGATGGCGTGCTTGGCGCCGCAGTAGGCCGACTGCAGCGGAATGGACCGCTGGCTGAGCGCCGAGCCGACCTGCACGATGGTGCCGCGGTCGCGCGGGCGCATCTTGGCCAGCGCCGCCATGGTGCCGTGCACGTAGCCGAGATAGGACACCTCGGTCACGCGTTTGAACTCCTCGGCGCTGATCTCGCTGAACGGCGCGAACACTGAGGTGAAGGCGACATTGACCCACACGTCGATGGGGCCGAAGGCGGACTCGGTCTCCTCGGCGGCGGCGACGACGGCCGCGTGGTCGGCCACGTCGGTGGGGATGGTCAGCGCCTTGCCGCCACCGGATTCGACGTCGCGGGCGGCGCCGTCGAGACCGGCGAACCCGCGGGCCAGCAGGGCGACGTTCGCCCCCCTCCGCCCGAACAGTTGGGCGGTGGCGCGGCCGATTCCCGCGCTGGCCCCGGTGATAACCACTGTCTGCGTCATTACAAATCCCCTTTCCGATCAGTCATGGTGGACGCCGTCGTCGGCGAGGGTGGCCGTGCATTCGAGCATCAGCGCGTGCGCGAACGCCTGGGGGAGGTTGCCGCGCAGCTGGCGCTGCCGGACGTCGTATTCCTCGCAGAACAATCCGGGCGGCCCGCAGGCGGCGCGGTTGCGTTCGAACCAACGCATCGCGCAATGCGCGTGTCCCAGTTGGTGTTCGGCGAGCGCCATCATGAATCCGCAGAGCAGAAACGCGCCCTCGGCGTCGCCCAGGTCCCGCTCGTCGTGCCGGAAGCGGTACACGAATCCGTCGTCGGTGAGTTGCGTGCGTACGGCGTCCAGGGTGGCGCGGGTGCGCGGGTCGTCGGCGGGCACGGCGCCGCGCACGGGCGCCAGCAGCAGCGACGCGTCGACCCCGGCCAGTCGCGGGCTGCGTTGCCAGTAACCACCCTGCGGGTGTAGGCCGGTGGCCGCGGTCTCGGCCAGGATGGCGTCGGCCAGCGAGGCGCAGGCGGCCACCTCGTGGCCGCCGCCCGCCACCTTCGCGATGGCGCGCAGCCCGGCCACGCACGCCAGGCGTGACTGCGTCCAGTGCTCGTCGTCGATCTCCCAGATGCCCGCATCCGGTTCGCGCCAGCGCTTTTGGATCGCCCCGATCGCGGTCTGCGCGGCCCGCCAACCCTCCGGGTCGAGCCGGCCGGCGTCACCCGCCCGGGCCAGCAGCTGCAGCGCCTCCCCGAACACATCGAGCTGGAATTGCTGGTTCACCCAGTTGCCCACCTTGTCGCTGCCGCCCGGGTAGCCGGGCAGGTCGAGGGCTTCCTCGGCCGGCACGCTCTCCCCGGTGACGGTGTAGGCGGGCTTGAGGTCGGGGCCGTGTTCGAGCAACCGGGCACCTACGAATCCGACCGCCCCGTCCAGCAATTCGGTCGCCCCGACGGTCGCGGCGGCGACGCCGGCGTAGACCTGGTCCCGGATCCACGCGTAGCGGTAGTCGTAGTTCCGGTTGGAGTGCGCGCGTTCGGGCAGGCTCATCGTGGCGGCGGCGACCATGCCGCCACCACTGCTGGTCAGCCCGCGCAGCACCGCGTAGGAGTGCCGCCCGTCGCGGGGGGCGATGGTGCAGTTCAGCTCCGGCATGCTGCGGTGCCACGCGGCCTCCGTTGCGTCCCAAGCGATGTCGGGATCCTGCGGCCGCTCGGGCAGCGCGCGCTCGGAAAGCTCCAGCACCAAATCGTGCTGACTGCCCTCGTCGACGGTGATCTCGCAGGTGAGCAGTTCGCCACGGCCCTGGCCCTTGACCGCACGCGCGTCGCAACCGCCGAGCCAGCGCCACCGCAACCGTCCCGACTTCCCGCTCCATACCCCGTCGTCGACGCTCAGGTCACCGGGGCCGTGCCGGCCGAACCCCGCGCTCGGCTGCAGCGCCACCCGCACGCGGGCGGTCCCGCGGCAGCCCTGCAGGCGGCGCAGCAGCACCGCCCGATCCGGGTCACCCGGAAAGGCCAGCGCCTCACGACATTCCACGATGCCGTCGCGGGTGATCCAGCGATTGCGCCAGATCAGGCTGCCCGGCTCGTAATAGCCGCCCCAGACGTGCCGCACGTCGGTCGGCGTGACCGCGTACACCCCGCCACCACCGATGAGGTTGGAGAAGACGGCGTCGGAATCCCAGCGCGGCGCGCACATCCATGCGACGTCGCCCTGGGGGCCGACCAGGGCGCCGCGCTCGCCGTCGGCGAGTAGCGCGTACTCGCGCAACACCCGGGGCGAGTAGGTCGCCTCGACGTCGATCGTGCGGTCAGCCACGGACCCCGGCCTCCGAGGGCCGCCTCGCCGGGGCGTCGCTGCGGATCTTCCCGCTCGCCATCCGTTCGGCCAGCCGCGAGGCCAACGCCATGATGGTCAACGCGGGGTTCGCCGAGCCCTGCGTCGGGCACACCGAGCCGTCGGCGAGGAACACGTTGGGAACGCCCCACACCCGGTGATCGGCGTCGACCACCGAGTTGTCCGGGCGGGTGCCCATGCGGGCCCCGCCGATCAGGTGTGCGAACCGCTCGATGGTCAGCACGTCCTGGGCGCCGGCCGCGTGCAGGATGTCGCCGATCACCTTGGTGGAGTAGGCCATGTTGGCTTTGTCGTTGTCGCACAGCGTGTAGTCGAACCGGGCCACCGGAAGGCCGTAGTGGTCGGTCTCGTCGGCAAGGGTGACGCGGTTGTCCGGCTGCGGCAACAGCTCGTTCAGCACGCCGATGGTGGCCCAGTGGTTGTAGTCGCGCATGTACTCCCGCAACGCCCGGCCCCAATGCCCTTCGGCGAGAACGTGTTCGGCCCAGCCGATCGGCATCGGGGACACGGTCTGGATGGCGAAGCCGCGGGCGAACCCCCGCGACGCGTCGGTCTCGTAGAACTGCTCCGAGGACACCTCCGGCGGAGGGGCCTTGTACATCCGGACCTCTTCGGACCATCGGCCCGCGGACTGCGTGGCACCCTGCACCATGACGTAGCGGCCGACCTGATCGTCGTTGTTGCCCAGACCGTTCGGGAACCGCTCGCTGGCGGAGTTGAGCAGCAGGCGCGGGGTCTCGATGGAATACCCGGCGATCGCGACGACCTTGGCCCGTTGCAGCCGTTCGGTGCCGCCGGCCTCGTCGTAGTAGACCACCCCGCGCGCGGCGCCGGTCTCGTCGAGCTCGACCCGGGCGGCCATGCAGTTGGCGCGGATCTCCACGGAGTGCGCCAGCGCATCCGGCAGGTGCGTGACGTACGGGCTGGCCTTGGCGTTGACCTTGCAGCCCTGCAGGCAGTAGCCGCGGTAGATGCAGTGCGGGCGATTACCGAAGGTGCCGTTGACAATGCCGACGGGCCCGACCCGCATCTCGATGCCGAGCTGCATGGCGCCCCGCCAAAGCTTGGCCGCGGCGCCCGAAATCGGATGGGGGGAGAAGGAATACCGATGGGGATAGCCCCAGGGCCAGTTCTGCCCGGCCACCGGCAACTCCAGCTCGATGCGCTCGTAGTGCGGGCGGATGTCCTCGTAGTCGATCGGCCAATCCGCCCCCACGCCGTCGAGCGTGTAGGTCTGCAGGTCGCTGGGATGGAAGCGCGGGGTGTAGCCCGCGTAATGGACCATCGAACCGCCCACGCCCCGCCCGGAGTTGTTCTTGCCCAGTTCGATTGGGTCGTCGCCGCCGATGATGCGCTTTTGCGTCCAATACAGGGCGTGGGAGCCCGCCTCGTCGGAGACCCAGTCCTCGTCCGGATGCCAGAACGGGCCCGCTTCGAGGATCACCACCCGCCAGCCCGCGCGCGCCAGCCGTTGGGCGAGCACCGATCCGCCGGCGCCCGCGCCGACGACCACCAGATCAACCTCGTCGTCGTCGGCGTAATGCCGCATGGTCTTTTCGCCGGGCAGGTCGCGCGAATGCACGTCGAGCAGGAAGCGCGAATCGTTGTCCTTCGGTCCGACCGCGCCCCTGAGCAGCCCGCGGAGTCGATCGCCCATCACAGCTCACCGCGCTGAACGACGCGAACCGGGTCTTCGTCCGTGGCACCCGGCCTCTCGAAAGGCTCGCGTGCGGCGGCGGGCCCGGTCGCGCCGCCGAGGCGCATGAAGCCGCGCGGGTAGGCGGGCCCGCCGAACCCGATCTCGTTCCAGGCCCATGGGTGGGAGTAGAAGCCGGACAACACCATTCGCATGCACACCGACCATGCGCGTTTGACGTTCAGGCGCGCCCAGGCACCGCCGTCCAGATCGGCCCGGGAGAACTTCTCGACGATCGCCTCGCGCGTCTCGGGGTCGGCGTCGGCGAACGATGCCTGGCCGTAGCGGCTGGAGGCGGTCTCGTCGAGGCCGCGCAGCACCAGCCGCCACGTGTCGCGGTCGTCGGGCATGTCGGCGTACTGGTAACCGTCGAGCCGCCCGTCGGCGAGCTTGGAGTCGACGGACTCGGGCACCGGCACGCGGGGTTCGCGGTCCTGCGCCAGCGCCGTGTCGCAGAACGCGCGCAGGCACGGCTCCTCTTCGGCGGTGAAGAACCGCAGTGGGCCCGGCGGTTCCAGCCGGGCCAGCACCACCTTCTTGGTGGCTGCGTCCCAAGTGTCGGTGGTCTCCAGCACGTCGTAATCCGGGTAGCGCCCGATCATCTGGGGCGTGACACCGCGGCGCTGCTTGGGCAGCCAGGACGGGTGCGGGGGTTTGCGATCCGCGCGCAGGTTGGGCAGGTGATCGGGGCGTGAGGTGTCGGCCATCGCGCTCAGCCCCGGAACCTTTCGCGCCGCAGGATCGAGGCCAGCAGTCCCATCGCCCCGACCATGCACATCAACCCCGGCGCCACGATCGGCGGGCCCATGGGCACGTTGTAGGACGCGTTCTTCCACCCGCCGGGTTTGCGGGCCACGCCCCGGGCGTGCAGGTATTCGCCCAGCAGGCCGTTGGCGGTGTAGATGCCCGCCGTGATCGGCAACCAGAGTTTGGCCCAGCGGCGCGAGAACACCCCGCCGATCCCGGCCACCACGACGGGTGGCGTCACCACGATCGGGCTCCACATCCACTTGTTGCCGAAGCTCGCCTTATAGTGCTCGAAATAGATTTCCGCCGTCGTGACCGCGGCCGCGATGGCCGTCAGCCCGGACAGCGAGCGTTCGAAGCGACCGTGCGCGACGTTGTAGAACGCCCGCTCGGCGAGGTGTTCGGCCTCGCCTGTGCGCCGTCCGCCGTTGCCTAACAACAACATCTGGTTTCCTTCCTGACTGGTCAGTTACTGGAGTCGCCGATGAGTGCGCGAAATAGGTTGCAAAAGAAAACGTTTTGGGTGCCGAGCCTGGCAAGTTGCCGTACTGCCCATGCGTCACCTCACCTGGAGAAACGAAACACGCCCAGGCGGCCACCGCGCGATGAAGGCTCGCGATGACCGGCCCAGAGAGCTGGCACGCCCAGCTGTGTGTTTCAACCGAAGTGGTCCCGACGGCGCGTCGTGACCGAGGCGCACCGGGTGCGTACCCGATCCCCGACGGTGTAAACAGTCCGACCGGTGTCGGATGGTGGCGCGTTCCTGTCCGGCCCGTCGTGTAGCATCGAACACATGTTCGAACGATGGCAAGCGTCGCCTCCGGCGCCGGAGTCGGCGGTCTTGCTGGGCCGCATGCGTGACGCCGGGCGGGCGGAGGCGCGGGCGGCCGCGGAACGTTTGGTCGCGGTCGCGGACTTGCTGGTGCTCCGGTGCCGGGAGTCGGGGGAGCGGGCGGACTGGGCGGCCGACGCGTGGGATGCGGTGGCCGCGGAGGTGGGCGCGGCGTTGGGCTGCAGTGTGGCGATGGCGCACAGCTATCTGCGGTATGCGATGGCGATGCGCGAGCGGCTGCCGCACGTGGGCAAGGCGTTCCAGGCCGGGGACATCGACTATCGGGCGTTTCAGACGATCGTGTTCCGCACCGACCTGGTCACCGACCCTGGGGTGTTGGAGCGGGTGGACGCGCGAGTCGCGGCGCTGCTGTCGCGACGGCCATCACTGACCCGCGGCGGGCTGGGCGCGGCGGTCGACCGGGTGGTGGCGCTGGTGGACGCCGACGCGGTGCGGCGGGCCAAGGAGGCGATCGACGATCGCTTTGTCGACATGCAAGCCAATGAGTCGGGGATGGCGTGGCTGACGGGCAGCGTGTTCGGCGCCGACGGGCATGCCCTGGATCGGCGGCTCGACGAGTTGGCCGCCGGCGTGTGTGGCGCCGATCCGCGCACCCAGCGGCAGCGGCGGGCCGATGCGCTCGGCGCGCTGGCCGCCGGTGCGGATCGGTTGGGTTGTCAGTGCGGGACGCCGGGCTGCGACGCCGGTGGGCGCACCGCGAGCAATGTGGTGATCCATGTGGTCGCCGAGCAGGCCACGGTCGGTGGCCGCGGCGCGGCCCCGGGTGTGCTGCCCGGCGTGGAGGGGCTCGTGCCGGCCGAGGTGATCGCCGAACTGGCGCGCACGGCCAAGCTGGTGCCGCTGAGCGCTCCGGCGCAGGCCGAGCCACGCTACATTCCCTCGGCCAAGCTGGCCGACTTCGTGCGGTGCCGGGACCTGACCTGCCGGGCGCCGGGCTGTGGTCGCCCGGCCGTCGACTGCGACATCGACCATACGATCCCCTACGGCGAGGGTGGGGCGACGCATCCGTCGAACCTGAAATGTCTTTGCCGCCAACATCATTTGCTGAAAACGTTCTGGGGCTGGCGCGACCAAC
>NZ_LATC01000116.1:0-13759 GCF_001414075.1 Mycobacterium sp. UM_11
ATGTGTATAAGAGACAGCCATCACGCTGCGGCCGGTGGCCGTCGATCCGGTGAACGAAACCATGTCCACCCGAGGGTCTTTCGCCAACAGCGCGCCCACGCCGTGGTCGCTGGACGTGACGATGTTGATGACGCCGGGCGGAAAGTCGGTGTGCTCGGCGATCAGTTCCCCCAGCACGGCCGCGCACCACGGGGTGTCGGGGGCGGGTTTGAGGACGACGGTGTTGCCGGCGGCCAGCGCCGGCCCGATCTTCGCGAGGTTGATCTGGTGGGGAAAGTTCCACGGCGTGATCGCGCCGACGACGCCGACGGCCTCGCGGGCAATCGTGCGACGGGTCGGGATGCCCATCGGCGATGCCAGGCCGAGGTCCTGGTTGTACTCGTAGGATTCGGCGGTATCGGCCGCGAACGCGAGGTCGTTGACCGGGACTTCGAGCTGGGCGATGCTGGTGAGCATTCGCGGCGCGCCGACTTCGGCGATGGTGAGGTCGCGCAGCTCTTCGAGGTGCTGCTGCATCGCCTCGCGCAGCTGCCGCACGCATCGCACGCGCAGCTCGGTGTCGCGCGACCAGTCCGTCTCGTCGAAGGCGCGCCGGGCGGCATCGATCGCGCGGCCCATGTCCGCGGCGTCGGCATCGGCCGCGGCCCCGAGCACTTCCTCGGTCGCCGGGTTGATCGTCGGAAAGGTGCCGGCGCTGCCGGGCGACATCTTGCCGTCGATGAACAGTGAGCTCACGCCGTCGGCCAATAAGGCCATCTCCCGCTCCCGTCTGTGCGGACCGAATCGTGTGGGTGATCGGTGGACAGTTGTCCGATATTCTCGAATCGAACCATAGCCGTCCGGCCGTCGGCGGTGCAAGGCCCGATCCCGCCGCCGACGGTTTGCGGCCGGGAAATTGCACCTTAACGAGCATCTTTGCCGACCGGGCTTGCTTCCGGTCTCGTCCGTCCGATAGCTTGGACATGTGTCCAGCGATGCACTGGTGACGATCACGTCGCAGGCCGAACACCAGGCCGGCCGGCCGGCGCGTAACCGCCGCCAGGAGGAGACCTTCCGCAAGGTGCTTGCGGCCGGCATCGAGACGCTGCGCGAAAAGTCCTACGCCGACCTGACGGTGCGCGCGGTGGCGGCCCGGGCCAAAGTAGCCCCGGCGACCGCGTACACCTACTTCTCCTCGAAGAACCACCTGATCGCCGAGGTCTATCTCGACCTGGTGCGGCAGGTCCCCTACTTCACCGATGTCAACGACCCGATGCCCAACCGGGTGGAACAGGCGTTGCGCCACCTGGCGCTGGTGGTCGCCGACGAGCCCGAGGTCAGCGCCGCCTGCACGACCGCGCTACTCAGCGGCGGAGCGGAGCCCGCGGTGGCCGCCGCGCGCGACCGGATCGGTGCCGAGATTCACCGCCGCATCACCTCGGCCATGGGCCCGGACGCCGACCCCACCGCCGTTTCGGCGCTGGAAATGTCGTTCTTCGGGGCGCTCGTTCAGGCCGGCAGCGGCGAATTCACCTACCGCGAAATCGCCGACAGGCTGGCCTATGTCGTGCGGTTGATCCTGACCGGCGCGGGAGAGACTAGCCAGGAGAACAAAACCGGATGACCGTTCACGTTGGCGACCACGACCTGGTCCTCGATCCCTACGACTACGACTTCCATGAGGATCCGTATCCGTACTACAAGCGCCTTCGCGACGAGGCTCCGCTGTATCGCAATGAGGACCTGAAGTTTTGGGCGCTGTCCCGTCACCAGGATGTGCTGCAAGGGTTCCGCAACAGCACGACGCTGTCCAACAAATACGGCGTCTCACTGGATCCGGCGTCGCGCGGCCCGCACGCGTCCAAGACGATGTCCTTCCTGGCGATGGACGATCCCGCCCATCTGCGGCTGCGGACGCTGGTGTCAAAGGGGTTCACGCCCAGGAGGATTCGTGAGCTCGAGCCGCGTGTCACCGAGATCGCGACACGACACCTCGACACCATGTTGCAGAAGGCGAAAGACGGCGCGGTCGATTACGTCGACGAGTTCGCCGGAAAACTCCCCATGGACGTGATCTCGGAGCTGATGGGTGTGCCGGAGCCGGATCGAGACCAGGTCCGCGCCTGGGCCGACGGCGTGATGCACCGCGAGGAGGGCGTCACCGATGTGCCGCCGGAAGCCGTCGAGGCGTCGCTCAACCTGATCGTCTACTACCAGCAGATGGTGGCCGAGCGGCGCACCAAGCCCACCGACGACCTGACCACCGCACTGCTTCAGGCCGAGATCGACGGCGACCGGCTCACCGACGACGAAGTGCTCGGCTTCATGTTCCTGATGGTGATCGCCGGCAATGAGACAACAACCAAACTCCTTGCCAATGCGGCGTTTTGGGGACACAAGAATCCGGATCAACTCACCGGTGTCTACGCCGACCTTTCGTTGGTGCCGCTATGGGTCGAGGAAACCCTGCGCTACGACACGTCCAGCCAGATCCTGGCCCGCACCGTCTCCGGGGGGCTCACCCTCTACGACACCACCATCCCCGACGGTGACGTCGTCTTGCTGTTGCCCGGTTCGGGCCACCGCGACGAACGGGTCTTCGACGACCCCGACGACTTTCTGATCGGACGCGAAATCGGGCCCAAGCTACTGAGTTTCGGTAGTGGCGCCCACTTCTGCCTGGGCGCGCATCTGGCACGCATGGAAGCCCGGGTCGCGCTCACCGAGTTGTTCAAGCGAATCCGCGGATATGAGGTGGACGAGGCCAACGCCGTCCGCGTCCACTCCAGCAATGTCCGCGGATTCGCTCACCTACCGATGACCGTGGAGGTCCGCTGAATGCCCCGCTTTGACCCCCTGCCCGAGCGCAGGCCGGTGATCGTCGCCGGCGCCTCGTCCGGCATCGGAGAGGCCACCGCCGTCGAGCTGGCGGCGCACGGTTTCCCGGTCGCCCTGGGCGCCCGACGGGTGGAGAAACTGAACGACATCGTCGGCAAAATCAACGCCGAAGGCGGCGAGGCAGTCGGCTTCCACCTGGACGTCACCGACCCCAACTCGGTGAAATCCTTTGTCGCGCAGGCGGTCGACGCCCTGGGCGACATCGAGGTGCTGGTGGCCGGCGCCGGCGACACCTACTTCGGCAAGCTCGCCGAGATCACGACCGATGAATTCGAGTCGCAGCTGCAGATTCACCTCGTCGGCGCCAACCGCCTGGCCGCGGCGGTGCTGCCCGGCATGCTTCAGCGGCAGCGCGGTGACCTGATCTTCGTCGGGTCCGACGTGGCCCTGCGCCAGCGACCGCACATGGGGGCCTATGGGGCGGCCAAGGCCGCCCTGGTCGCGATGGTCACCAACTTCCAGATGGAGCTCGAGGGCACCGGCGTGCGGGCCTCGATCGTGCACCCCGGCCCGACGAAAACCTCGATGGGCTGGAGCCTGCCGGCCGAGAAGATCGGCCCCGCCTTGGAGGACTGGGCGAAGTGGGGCCAGGCGCGCCATGACTACTTCCTGCGCGCGGCGGACCTGGCGCGTGCCATCACGTTCGTCGCCGAGACGCCCCGCGGTGGCTTCATCGCGAACATGGAGCTTCAGCCCGAAGCCCCGTTGGCCGACAAGAAGGATCGCCAAAAACTCGCACTGGGAGAAGAGGGAATGCCGTCATGACGACAACTGCCACCGTGCCGCGGGTTTCCGGCGGCGAGGAAGAGCACGGCCACCTCGAGGAATTCCGCACCGACCCAATCGGTTTGATGAAGCGCGTCCGCGACGAGTGTGGCGACGTCGGTTGGTTCCAGCTGGTGGACAAGCACGTCATCCTGCTCTCCGGTGCGGGGGCCAACGAGTTCTTCTTCCGCTCGGCGGACGAGGAGCTGGACCAGGCCGAGGCCTACCCGTTCATGACGCCGATCTTCGGCAAGGGCGTGGTGTTCGACGCCAGCCCCGAGCGGCGCAAGGAGATGCTGCACAATTCGGCGCTGCGCGGTGAGCAGATGAAGGGGCACGCCGCGACCATCGAGGCTCAGGTCAAGGGAATGATCGCCGACTGGGGACCCCAGGGCGAGATTGAGCTGCTCGACTTCTTCTCCGAGTTGACCATCTACACCTCGACCGCCTGCCTGATCGGCGCGAAGTTCCGCAACCAGCTCGACCACCGGTTCGCGGAGTACTACCACGAGCTGGAACGCGGCACCGACCCGCTGTGTTACGTCGACCCCTACCTGCCGATCGAAAGCTTCAAACGGCGCGACGAGGCCCGCGTCAAACTCGTTGCGCTGGTGCAGGAGATCATGGACCAACGGGTGGCCAATCCACCCAAGGACAAAACCGACCGCGACATGCTCGACGTGCTGGTGTCGATCAAGGATGAGGACGGCAACCCCCGGTTCTCCGCAGACGAGGTCACCGGGATGTTCATCTCGTTGATGTTCGCCGGCCACCACACCAGCTCGGGCACCTCGGCGTGGACGCTGATCGAGCTGATCCGCCACCCCGACATCTACGCCGAGGTGCTGACCGAGCTCGAGGAGCTCTACGCCGACGGCCAGGAGGTGAGTTTCCACGCGCTGCGGTCGATTCCGAAGCTCGACAACGTGGTCAAGGAGACGCTGCGGCTGCACCCGCCGCTGATCATCCTGATGCGGGTCGCCAAGGGCGAGTTCGAGGTCGAGGGCTTTCCGATTCACGCCGGCGACTTCGTCGCCGCCTCCCCGGCGATCAGCAATCGCATCCCTGAGGACTTCCCCGACCCGGATGCGTTCAGGCCCGATCGCTACAACAAGCCCGAGCAGGCCGACATCGTCAATCGGTGGACCTGGATTCCGTTCGGCGCCGGGCGACACCGCTGTGTCGGTGCCGCGTTCGCACAAATGCAGATCAAGGCGATCTTCTCGGTCCTGTTGCGCGAGTACGAGTTCGAGATGGCCCAGCCGGCCGATAGCTATCACAACGACCACTCCAAAATGGTTGTCCAGCTCGCCCGGCCGGCCAAGGTGCGCTACCGCAAGCGGAAAGCCGGGTGAGTCATGGGTTTTCGAATCGAAGTCGATCTGGATCTGTGCCAGGGCCACGCCATGTGCGAACTGGAGGCGCCGGACTACTTTCGGGTGCCCAAGCGCGGCAAGGTCGAGATCACCGATCCAGAACCGCCCGAAGACGCCCGCGACGAAGTCGAACGCGCGGTCGATATGTGCCCAACGCATGCACTGTTCATCAAAGAAGATTCAGGAGACTGACTTATGACATCACGAGCTTCACGCGAGGAACTCGAGGCATGGGTCGACCGCTGGCTGCAAGCCAACAAGGACTGCGAGAAGGCCGGTGACTGGCGGCCGTTGGCGGACTTCTACACGCGCGACGCCACCTACGGCTGGAACATCGGCCCCAAGGAAGACGTCATGTGCGTCGGCGTCGACGAGATCCGCGACATCGCCCTCGGCCTGGAAATGGAGGGCCTGGAGAACTGGGTGTACGAGTACCAGAAGGTGCTCATCGACGAGAAGCAGGGCGAGATCGTCGGCTTCTGGAAGCAGATCGTCAACAAAGCCGACGGCACCCAGGACGAGATCTACGGCATCGGCGGCAGCTGGTTCCGCCTCAACGCCGAGAACCTCATCGAGTGGCAGCGCGACTTCTTCGACTTCGGTCACGTGGCGAAGATGTTCGCGACGCTGATCGAGTCCGGCGACCTCAGCGCCGGCATGCAGAAGCGGATCGAGCGCAGCCTCGCCGGCGAAAAGCTGCCGGGCTACTACCCGCTTGGCCAGGCACCCGTCCCGATTTGGTGACCGCGGACCGATGACGGACCAACCAAGCATTTGATTTGTTGCACGCGCTATGCTGACGCGACAAGGGTGCCTGTGGCGCCCGTCACCAAGCTGTCCGGCATGAAGGCGCCGGGCAGCGCTGATCGATTCAAAGGCGAAATGGGGTCAGGACCATCGTGAAGACAAAAGGCGCACTGATCTGGGAGTTCAACCAGCCCTGGTCTATCGAGGAAATCGAGATCGGCGACCCGCAAGCGCACGAGGTCAAGATCCAGATGGAAGCGGCGGGCATGTGCCACTCCGACCATCACCTCGTCACCGGCGGCATCCCGATGGCCGGCTTCCCGGTGCTCGGCGGCCACGAGGGCGCCGGCATCGTCACCGAGGTCGGCCCGGGCGTGGAAGACATCGCCCCCGGCGACCACGTCGTGCTGTCGTTCATCCCGTCCTGCGGCCAATGCCCGACCTGTCAGGCCGGCATGCGCAACCTGTGCGACCTGGGGGCCGGCCTGCTCGGCGGCGCCGCGGTCTCCGACGGCACGTTCCGCATCCAGGCCCGCGGCCAGAACGTCTTCCCCATGACGCTGCTGGGCACGTTCTCGCCCTACATGGTGGTGCACCGCAGCTCCGTGGTGAAGATCGACCCGTCCGTCCCGTTCGAGGTGGCGGCCCTGGTCGGCTGCGGCGTCACCACCGGCTACGGCTCGGCCGTCCGCACCGCCGACATCCGGCCGGGTCAGGACGTCGCCATCGTCGGTGTCGGCGGGGTCGGCATGGCGGCGCTGCAGGGCGCAGTCAACGCCGGCGCGCGCTACATCTTCGCGATCGACCCGGTCGAGTGGAAGCGCGACCAGGCGCTGAAATTCGGTGCGACGCACGTCTATCCCGACATCAACGCGGCGCTGATGGGCATCATGGAGGTCACCTACGGCCTGATGGCCCATAAGGTTGTCGTCACCGTCGGCGAACTGCAGGGCGCCGACATCGACAACTACCTGAACATCACCCAGAAGGGCGGCACCTGCGTGGTGACCGCCATCGGCAGCCTGCTGGACACCAACGTCAACCTGAACCTGGCGATGCTCACCCTGATGCAGAAAAACCTGCAGGGCACCATTTTCGGCGGCGGCAACCCCCAGTACGACATCCCGCAGCTGCTGTCGATGTACAAGGCCGGCAAGCTGAACCTGGACGACATGGTCACCACCCAGTACCGCCTCGAGCAGATCAACGAGGGTTACCAGGACATGCTGGACGGCAAGAACATTCGCGGCGTCATCCGGTACACGGACGCCGACCGGTAACTCCCCCACCCACTGGTCCCGAGTGACCGGGTTCGGTCACCTGATGGCGCCGGGACGGATCGGCGCCATGACGGTGCGCAACCGCATGGTCATGTCGCCGATGGAGACCATGTACGGCACCCCGGACGGGCTGCCGTCGCAGCGCACCCGTGACTACTTCGCCGCCCGTGCCAGAGGCGGGGTGGGATTGATCACGCTGGGCGCCACGGGAATTGACCATCAACACCCCGAGACGCCCGGGGGCCTGCACCTGGCCACCGACGAGGCGGTCGACGCGCATCGGGCGCTGGTGGAGGTTGTGCACGAGCACGGCGCCAGGATCCAGCCGCAGATCGTGCACGCCGGACCGGACGGTCTGGGGCCCGAGATCTTCGGTGTCACATCGTTGGGGCCGTCGGTGATCCCCTCCTACCTCACGGGGCGCCCGTCGGCCGAGATCACCAAGCACCAGTTGTGCGGGGTGCTCGATTTGTTCAAGGCCGCGGCGCGGCGGGCCGTCGAGGCGGGGTACGACGGCATCGAGCTGCACGCCGCGCACGGCTACATGATGTTGGGCTCCTTCCTTGCGCCCCAACGCAATCGCCGCACCGACGAGTACCGCGGCGATTCGGCGCGCGGCCGGGCACGGGTGGTGCTGGATGCGCTCGCCGCGATCCGCTCCGAGATCGGTGACGCCCTCCCGATCACGCTGCGCATCTCGGGCTACGAACGGGTCGCCGGTGGCCGCCCGATCTTCGAGACCGCGCAGCTGGCACCGGAATTCGTCGCGGCCGGTGTCGACGCCTTCCATGTCAGCGGCGGGGTGATCGACCGGCTGGTGACCGGCATGGTCAACGGCGCCGACGACGGGGAGGAGCTCAATGTCGGCGCCGCGGCCGCGGTCAAGCAGGCGGTCGACGTGCCGGTGATCGCCGTGGGCCGCATCCACGACCCGGTCCGCGCCGAGCGGATCCTGGCCGATGGGCGTGCAGATTTCATCGCGATGGGTCGTCCCCTGCTGGCCGATCCCGACCTGCCGCGCAAACTGCTCGAGGGGCGGCAGCACCGGATCCGTCGATGCATCTCCTGCGAAAACTGCATCGACGCAATGGAACAGCGTTTCTCCGTCGACTGCGCCGTCAATCCCCGCACCGGCAAGGAGCGCGAACTGTCGCCGGCCCGCGCCGCGCGCGCGAAGAGGGTCGTGGTGGTCGGCGGCGGGCCCGCCGGGCTGGAGGCGGCGCGGGTCGCCGCCGAACGCGGCCACCGCGTTACGCTCTTCGAACGCAGTGCCACGCTGGGCGGGGCGCTGCGCTGGGCGTCGGTGCTGCATCCGGAGAACCAGCCGTTCCTGCGCTACCTGCGCGACGAGATCACGCTCAGCGGCGCGCAAGTACAGCTCGGCCACGAGGTTTCGGCTCGGGACGTCGTCGACGCCGGCCCGGACGCGGTGATCGTGGCGACCGGGGGCCGCGTCGCGGTGCCGACGATCGCCGGGTCCGACCTACCGCACGTGCACACCGGGCCCGGGTTGCGTGAATTGCTGGGCGGCAAAGCGGAATCCGGCGCCCCGGCGTGGCAGCGGCTCGGGGCGTCCGCGCTGGGCGGCTGGCGGCAGCGCCTGGTGCGGCCCGCCGCCGTCCGGCTGGCCAGCCGCGCCTGGATGCCCGTCGGGCGCCGGGTCACGATCGTCGGCGGGGACCTGGTCGCCCTGGAATTGGCCGAGTTTCTGGCGAGCCGGGGTCGGCTGGTGTCGATTCTGGAATCCGGCAAGGACATCGCGCCCGAAGTGGGCAACAAGCGCAAGACTGAGCACATGGATCGACTCGACCGGCTGGGCGTCGCCGTGCACGTGCGGGCACGCGTGGAACGGATCATCCCCGAAGCGGTGATGTTCACCCCCGCCGGCGGCACCACCCGGCGGTTGTCGGCCGACAGCGTCGTGCTGGCCGGCGCGGTCGAGGCCGACACCATGCTGTTCGACGCGCTGATCGCCGCGTTGCCCGGCGCCGAGGTGCACGCGGCGGGCGACTGCACCGGGCTGGGGCTGATCCGAAAGGCCACCGAGGAAGGCGCGCGCGCCGCGTGCGCAATCTAGTGACAGGAGAAACAACGATGACCCAAACCGCCCAATCCCCGGCGCTGACCGCTTCGCAGTCCTCGTGGCGCTGCGCTCAGGGCAAAGACCGGGACGGCTGGCTGGCGTTGATGACCGACGACGTAGTCATCGAGGACCCGATCGGCAAGTCGGTCACCAATCCCGACGGCACGGGGGTCCGCGGAAAGGCGGCCGTCGGCGAGTTCTTCGACAACAACATCGCCAAGAATCAGCTGACCATCACCTGCGAGGAGACTTTCCCGTCCAGCTCGCCCAACGAGATCGCTCATATCTTGGTGCTGCAGAGCAAGTTTGAGGGCGGCATGACGAGCAAGGTGCGCGGCGTGTTCACCTACAAGGTCGACGAGGCCGGGCTGATCACCAATATGCGCGGCTACTGGAACCTCGACGTGATGGAGTTCGGCCAGGAGTGACGCCGCGGCCGATCGCCGAGATTGCCGTCACGGTCGTGACGTGAGGCCGACCGCGACCATGGCGGCAATTTCGCCGCCCCTATGCTGGGGCCATGGCGTCGATCTTCACCAAGATCATCAACCGTGAACTTCCCGGCCGCTTCGTCTACGAGGACGACGACGTCGTCGCGTTCTTGACGATCGAGCCCATGACCCAGGGGCACACGCTGGTCGTGCCGCGGGCCGAAATCGATCAGTGGCAGGACGTCGACGGCGCGACCTTCGCGCGGATCATGGCCGTCAGTCAGCTGATCGGCAAAGCCGTGTGCAAGGCCTTCCGGACCGAGCGGGCGGGGGTGATCATCGCCGGGCTGGAGGTGCCCCACCTGCACGTGCACGTGTTTCCCACCCGCCGCCTGAGCGACTTCGGCTTCGCCAACGTCGACCGCAACCCGTCGGCGGAATCCCTGGACGAGGCGCAGGCCAAGATCAAGGCGGCCCTGGCTCAGTTGGCGTGAACCGGCTCCGGCGCCGGCACCTCGCTGACCCGCGGCAGCGTGACGCGGAAGCAGCAGCCCTGCCCGGGCGCGGTCGTCACCGTGACGGTGCCGCCGTGCGCCCGCACCAGCGAGTCGACGATCGATAGACCCAACCCGGTGCCACCGCTGGCGCGCGCCCGCGACGAGTCGGTGCGATAGAACCGCTCGAACACCCGCGACGCGTCCTGCTCGGTCATGCCGGGACCCTGGTCGGCCACCTCGAGCACCGCGTCGTCCCCCTCGGTGCCGACCCGCACGGTGACGTCGGCGTTCGCCGGCGTGTGCTGCAACGCGTTGGCGACCAGGTTGCTCAGCACCTGCCGGATCCGCGGTTCGTCTCCGAGCACCTCCGGGGTGCCGGGGCCGTCGAGGACCTCCATGGCGATGGTGCGCTTCGGATCGATCGCCTGTGCGTCGTGCACGGCGTCGCTGGCCAGCGCCAGCAGGTCGACCCGGTTGTGCTCCAGTGGCCGCTGCACATCGAGGCGGGCCAACAGCAGCAGGTCGTCGACCAGCAGCCCCATTCGGCTGGCTTCGCTCTCGATCCGCGACAGCAGCATGGCGACGTCGCGCGCGGCGCCCTGGCGATACAACTCGGCGAAGCCGCGGATGGTGGTCAGCGGGGTGCGCAGTTCGTGGCTGGCATCGGTTATGAACCGCCGCATCCGCTCCTCGGAGCCGCGGGCCTTCGCGGCCGAGGACTCCGAAGACGCGAGCGCTTCCTGGATCTGAGAAAGCATGCCGTTGAGGGCGAGCGAAAGCCGACCCACCTCGGTACGCGGATCACGTTCCGGCACACGGCGATCCAGCTGACCGGAGGCGATCGCCGCGGCGGTCTGCTCGACCTCGGACAACGGCCGCAGGCTGCGCTGCACCACAGCGAAGCCGGCGATGCCGACCACCACCAGCACCGCCACCCCGATGCCGATCTGCAGCCACACCAGGGAGCTGACCGTGTGCTGGACGTCGGAGAGGTCGATCGCGACGGTCGTCAGGCCGTGCGGGCCGCGCACCGACACCGCGCGCCACTGGATGTCCGACCCGTTCACCGACGGCAGCGTCGTCGGATTTGGGCCCACGTCGTTGTTGGGCGGCAAGGCCGGTTCGGCGTTGCGGTCGTTGATGGCGGTGAACGGAGTGCCGTCGATGCCGATGCCCCGCACGTAGAACTTCGACGGTGGCCGGCCGGGGTCGGGCCCCTCGTAGGGCGGCGGCGACTGCCGGCGGGGCGCCTGCGCCCACCCGCGGGACGCGTCCAGCAGCGTCTGGTCGATCCGCGTGACGAGGCTGTGCCGCAGGATCGACGTGACCGCGATGCCCGAGACCGCCAGCCCGCACGCCACCAGCACCAGGGTGGCAGCGACCAGCCCTACCCGGAGCGGCAATCCACGTCGATGCGGTGTGGCCATGATTGTTCGCTAACGCTGATGACCGGGCGCGCGCTCAGCGCGGTTCCCGCAACACGTAACCCACGCCGCGCAGGGTGTGCAGCAGGCGCTTCTCCCCGGTGTCGATCTTGCGCCGTAGGTACGAAACATAGGACTCGACGACATTGACGTCACCTCCGAAGTCGTATCGCCAGACGTGGTCGAGGATCTTGGGCTTGCTCAACACCGTGCCCGCGTTGATCACAAAGTAACGCAGCAGCGTGAATTCGGTCGGCGACAGCGAGACCGGTTCGCCGGCCTTCCACACCTCGTGCGTTTCCTCGTCGAGTTCGATGTCGGCGAAAGTCAGTCGGGCACTGCGCGGTTCGGCTCCGCCCTTGCCCGCGCGCCGCAGGATGACCCGCAGCCGGGCGACCACCTCTTCGAGGCTGAACGGTTTGGTGACGTAGTCGTCGCCGCCCAGCGTCAGGCCGGCGATCTTGTCCTGCAGCGAATCTCGGGCCGTCAGGAACAGCGCTGGCGCGTCGATACCGTCGGCGCGCAGGCGACGCAAAACCCCGAACCCGTCCATGCCGGGCATCATCACGTCGAGGATCACCGCGTCGGGGCGTGCCTCCCGCGCGCGATCCAGGGCCTGGGCCCCGTTCGTCGCGGTGTAGACCTCGAAGCCCTGGAATTTGAGGCTCACTGAGAGCAGTTCGACGATGTTGGCCTCGTCGTCGACTACGAGGACGCGAGCCTCCGGTTTCGATTCGGTTGGGGTTGCCGCGGTCATCAGGTTCTTCTGCCTCTTGTTGAACGTTAGCTATGTGAAGGTTGTGTGATTGCTGAAAGCTCAGTGCCAACACTCTGATAGTAGTCTGCCAGGAATCCTCGCATCGGCTTGGACCTGCGCAAGTCGGTGCGGCCGCGTCGCGAATAAACTCGTGGAATGAACCTCGCCGCACGGATCGTCTCGGCCGCGACCGCCCCGGCCCGAGTCGGGCTCGCCGCCGCGGATGCCAGCCTGACCGTCGCGAGCACGGCGGTGGGGGTGGCGAAACGCGCTCTGGGTGACGGCGGGACCGCCGGCACCACCGCCATGACGTCCATGCTCGGAATCGACGACGCGATCGTGCGCGCCAACCGGCTCGCCCGACTGCTGGACGACGACGCGCCACTGGGACGGGCCGTCGCGCCGGACGGGCCGATCGATCGGCTGCTGCGCCCGGGCGGCGTCGTCGACATGCTGACGTCGGAGGGTGGCCTGCTGGACCGCCTCACCGCGGAGGGCGGCGGCCTGCACCGCACGCTGCAGCCCGGCGGGCTGGCCGACCAGCTGGTCGCCGAGGACGGGTTGATCGAGCGGTTGCTGGCCGAGGACGGGCTGGCCGACCGGCTGCTCAGCGAGGGCGGGCTGGTGGACAAGCTGACGGCGAAGCACGGTCCGCTGGATCAGCTCGCCGACGTCGCCGACACCCTGGCGCGGCTGACGCCCGGGATGGAAGCGCTGGAACCGGCGATCGCCACGCTGCAGGACGCCGTCGTCGCGCTCACCATGGTGGTCAACCCCCTGAGCAATATCGCCGACCGCATTCCGCTGCCGGGCCGGCGACGCCCTTCGTCGCGTCCGGTGCGCTCAACGCGCGTGATCGACAGCGGCGAGTGACCGATTACGCTTGACCCGGCTTGACCCCGCCTCCTTAGCTCAGTGGTAGAGCACTCGCCTTGTAAGCGAGCGGTCGTCAGTTCAATCCTGACAGGGGGCTCCGTACGGTGACTGCCGATGGATGACGCGCGTTTTCGCGGCAGGGTTGCGGTAACGTCCTGGGGGTGCGCGCGGAATCTGTAGGTGCCGCGGCCGCGGTCGCCGCGGTCTTTGCCGCGTGCTCGTGTCCCACCGGTTCGGCTGACCCCACGCCCGAAAATCCACCGTTCCCGGTCGGTGGGATGGGCGTGCCCGTGCACGTGCGGGCGGCCGGCGGCGCAACCGCCGACATCACCGTCAACAGTGCAACGTGGTTGCCGCCGGGGTGCGCCTCCCATTTCGCGAATCCGTCGGGTGACCCCGGCTGCAACGTGGTGGAACTGACCATCACCGGGACGTCCCACAGGTTCTTCCAGTTCGACCAGGGCTACATGTTTGCCGGATACGGCGGTGGCGATCAGCCATGGACCCATCCCGGCGACGCGCCCCGGCCGGCGTCGTTGGCGGTCGACTTCAGGCGGCTCGACAAGATGCCCGCGCTGCAGCAGGGAGGCCTACACGACGGCCAGACCGCGCATGGATTCGTCGGCTTCGTTATGCCGGCGGGGGG
>NZ_LATC01000117.1:0-13359 GCF_001414075.1 Mycobacterium sp. UM_11
GATGTGTATAAGAGACAGGGCATGGAACGCCCCCCCAGGACCGCGGTTGGGGGGCTGTCCGCCTGGATGTCGAAGAACTTCCAGACGGCGTCCCAGAACCATTCGATGTCCTCGACGGACTTGCGCCGCAGCGCGTGGTAGTCGTCGAAGTGGCCGCGGCCGGTCTCGCCCAGCCACGCGATGAAGCGGGTGAGGTTCGCTTCGGCCAGCGTCGCCTCGTCGGGAATCCAGCCGCCGGGCTCGGTCATGTCGCGCTCCCTGCCGTCACGGCGGTGACGTTACAGGCGGCCTCCATCAGCATCCACCCGGATAGCTGCACGGACAGGTCCCGTTCGGCCACCTCGGAACTGTTCACCGCGCCCGCGACGAATTGCGCCTGGCCGCCCTCCGCGCCCGGCACCTGGGCGTCGCGATCCCAGAACGGGCCGAACAGCGGCACCCCGTCCACCGTTTGCCGGTAGTCCCACGCCGACTTCGCGCTCGCCAGCACAACCCGGCGGGCCGTGTCGCGGGCCGCGGCGTCGTCGGCCGAATCGCCGGGCAGGGCGGTCGCGACCAGGGCGAGGTAGCGCGCGGTGATGCCGGAGAACAGGCCGCCGTCCCCGCCGCCGGCGCCGGCCAGCACGCCGGTCGGGGCCATGTGCTCGGCGACCGCCGCGACCAGCCGGTGCACCCGCGGCGCGTGCCGGTCGTCATGGGTGCGCGCCGCGAGTTCCGTTTCCAGGCCGAGCACCACTCCCTGGCAGTAGGAGTACTGCGCCCGGACCAGGGACCCGGCCTTGATGCCGTCGAAAACCAGGTGCGTCTCCGGGTCGATCAGGGTCTCGTCGATCCAGTCCGCCATCTGCTGGGCGCGCCGCATCCGATCGCCGTAGCGCGCCAGGAAGATCCCCGCCGGTCCGTTGGCCGGGGCGTTGAAGAACTGGTCCTGCTTGCGCCACGGGATGCCGCCGCCGTCCTCGGGCACCCACGCCTCGAGAAATTGATCCGCCAGCTTCGGCAGCGCGCGATGCCGCTCCACGCCGGCTATCCGCGCGGCGCGTTCCAGCGCCAGCGCCAGCCAGGCCATGTCGTCGTAATAGCTGTTGGTCCAGCGAAAGTTGTTGCGCAACCGGTGCGAGCGGACCTGCCGGTTGATCCTGGTGTGCCGGTCGGGCTGCGGGTCGCGCAGCTGCGCGTCGACGAGGCAGTCCAGCAGGTGCGCCTGCCACCAGTAGTGCCAGGTGCCGAACATCCGGTCCCGCCGCGTCGACGGCCACGCCACCACGCCCAGCTGCGTTCCGGGCAACCCCCATAGGCGTTTGAGGTGCCGTTGCGTGACGGCGGCTTCGGAGCTGGCCGCGCGGTTGACCCACAGCTGATCCATACCCCCAGATCCTGCCTCATACTGATATATGCGCTACCGGCAAACCATTTCGGGAACCACGCACTCCTTCTCCGGCCTGGTCGACGTGATGGCGAAGGCGACGCCGTTGCGCTCGGGCGACCAGCTGGCGGGGTGTGCCGCCGACTCCGACGCGCAGCGGGCCGCGGCCGCGTGGGTGCTGGCCGACATCCCACTCGCGACGTTCCTCACCGAGGCGGTCGTGCCGTACGAGACCGACGAGGTCACCCGGCTCATCATCGACACCCACGACCCCGACGCGTTCGGCCCGATCGCGGGCCTGACCGTGGGGGATTTTCGCGACTGGCTGCTGGATGCCGCGTCCCGCGACGACGGCGCGCAGCGCATCGCCGCCGTCTCCCCGGGGCTGACACCGGAAATGGTTGCGGCCGTGTCGAAGATCATGCGCAACCAAGACCTGATTTCGGTGGCCGCCACGACAAGCGCCACCGCGGCCTTGCGGACCACGATCGGGCTGCCGGGCACGCTCGCCACCCGGCTGCAACCGAACCACCCCACCGACGACCCGCGCGGGATCGCCGCGGCGCTGCTCGACGGGCTGCTGATGGGTTGCGGGGACGCGGTGATCGGCATCAACCCCGCGACCGACTCGCCGCACGCGGCGTCCGAGCTGCTGCGCCTGCTCGACGACATTCGGCAGCGGTTCGCGATTCCCGTCCAGTCGTGCGTGCTGTGCCACGTCACCACCACGATGGAGCTGATCGGGCGCGGCGCCCCCGTCGATGTGGTGTTCCAGTCGATCGCCGGAACCGAGGGCGCCAACGCATCTTTCGGCACCTCGATCGCGATGCTGCGGGAGGCCAACGAGGCCGCCCGGTCGCTGAACCGCGGGACCGTCGGAGACAACGTCATGTACTTGGAGACCGGGCAGGGTGCGGCGCTGTCGGCCGGAGCCCACCTCGGCGTGGGGAACAGGCCGGTCGATCAGCAGACGCTGGAGGCGCGAGCCTACGCGGTGGCCAGGGCGCTGCAGCCGCTGCTGATCGACACCGTGGTCGGATTCATCGGGCCGGAGTACCTCTATGACGGCAAGCAGATCATCCGCGCCGGGCTCGAAGACAACTTCTGCGGGAAGCTGCTCGGCCTGCCGATGGGCGTCGACGTCTGCTACACCAACCACGCCGAGGCCGACCAGGACGACATGGACACGCTGCTCACCCTGCTGGGCGTGGCGGGCACCGCGTTCGTCATCACCGTTCCCGGTGCCGACGACATCATGCTCGGCTACCAGAGCCTCTCGTTTCACGACGCCCTGTATGTGCGAAAGGCGTTGGGGCTGCGGCCCGCTCCCGAATTCGAGGCGTGGCTGGCCGGCCTGGGCATGGCCGACGCCGACGGCCGGATCCTGCCCGTCGATCTGGCGACGTCGCCGCTGCGCGCGCTGGCGGCCGGCCGATGACCGACCTGTGGGCACCACTGCGGGCGACCACGCAGGCACGCATCGGGCTCGGGCGGGCGGGCGACTCGCTACCGACCCGGCGCGTCCTGGAATTTCAGGCCGCGCACGCCGCGGCGCGTGATGCCGTGCACGATCCCCTCGACGTCGACGGCCTCGTCCAGCGGCTGGGTGAGGTCGGCATCGAGGCGCCGCTGCGAGTGTGCAGCCGGGCCGGCTCGCGCGGCGAATATCTGCGCCGGCCCGACCTCGGCCGAAGCCCGGCCGACCTGTCGAGTCTGCCAAACACCAAGGCCGACATCGGTTTTGTGCTCGCGGATGGCCTCTCGCCGCGCGCGCTGACCGACCACGCCGCGGGCATGGTCGACGCGTTGGTCCGCGCATTCGACGGCCGGTACCGAATCGCCCCGGTGGTCGTCGCGACCCAGGCGCGCGTCGCGCTCGGCGACCATATCGGTCAAACCCTTGGCGTCACAACGGTTCTCGTGCTCATCGGTGAACGCCCGGGGCTGTCGGTAGCCGACAGCCTGGGCATCTACCTGACGCATCGGCCGGCGCCCGGACGCACCGACGCCGACCGCAACTGCGTCTCCAACATCCATCCACCCGACGGCCTGGACTACGCGACGGCCGCGGCGGTCACCGCCGCGCTGGTCGCCGGCGCCCGCGAACTCGGCCGCTCGGGGGTCGCCCTCAAGGACACGACGCGGGCGGCGATAGGCGGTGCTAGCCCCGCCGGCCCAGCACCCAGCCCAGCAGCAGCGCGGCGAGCACGGCCAGCAGCACCGGGGCGTACTTCTTGAGCTGGTCGCCCCCGGCGAGGTCCAGCAGATCGATGGGCTCGGGCTCGGCGGCGTGACGCGGCTCCGGGGGGCGACCGATCTGCGCGGGGCCCTCCGGGGTCGCCGGCGCGGCCACCGCTTCGGCGGCCAGCTTGGCCTCGAGCGACTCGACGAACTGGCCCAGCAGCTTCTCCGACACCTGCTGCAGCATGCTGCTGCCGAACTGGGCCAGCTTGCCGGCGATCTTCAGGTCGGTGTCCACGGTGACGCCGGTCTTCTCGCCGTCGGGCTGCAGCACGGCGGTGACCGTCGCGGCCGCGTTGCCGGTGCCGCGCGTCTCCTTGCCCTTGGCGTCGATGACCGCCCGGTACTGCCCGCGGTCGTGCTCGACGAAGCGGACCGTGCCGCTGAATTCGCTGGTGACCGGCCCGACCTTGACCTTGACCTTGCCGAGGTAGTCCTCCCCCTCGTGGCCGGTGAGCGAAGCGCCGGGCATCAGCGGGATCACCTGCTCCAGGTCGCTCAGCACGTCCCACGCCTGGTCGATGGGTGCGCTGACGGTGAACTGGTTGGCGATCTTCATGCCCCGGGTCCTCTCGCGTGTGAAGCGGCGTCGAGCACCAGCCTACGGGCGGCACTACGGAAGTAGAGTGGGGTCCCCCGCGTCGTGGTGGATCCGCCCCACGATCTGGGTCAGTGGGCGGCCGCCGCCGCCCCAGCGCCTGGCGATGATGTCGGCGGCGATCGAGACCGCGGTCTCCTCCGGGGTGCGGGCGCCGAGGTCCAGCCCGATGGGGCTGGACAGCCGGCCCAGCTCGGCGTCGGTCAGCCCGGCGGCCTTGAGCCGGATCACGCGGTCGTCGTGCGTGCGGCGCGAGCCCATGGCCCCGACGTAGCCGACCTGCGGCAGGCGCAGCGCCACCTCGAGCAGCGGCACGTCGAACTTGGGGTCGTGGGTGAGCACGCAGATCACGGTGTGGCGATCGACGGCGCCCGCCGCGGCCTGGGCGGCGAGGTAGCGGTGGGGCCAGTCGACGACGACGTCGTCGGCCGTCGGGAAGCGCGCCCGCGTGGCGAACACCGGCCGGGCGTCGCACACGGTGACGCGGTAGCCGAGGAAGGAGCCCTGCCGCGCCAGCGCCGCCGCGAAGTCGATCGCCCCGAACACCAGCATCCGCGGCGGCGGCGCATGGCTGGCCACGAAGACCTCCATGCCGTCGCCGAGCCGCTGCCCGTCGGGCCCGTACTCCAGAACGTCGCTGCGGCCCAGCGCCAGCAGGCCGCGCCCGTCGTCGGCGACCGCGGCGTCGGCGCGCGCCGAACCCAGCGACCCCGCCACCCCGTCGGGCCGGATCACCAGCCGCCGGCCGACCCGGGTGGGATCGGGGTGGGTGATGACGGTCGCGGTCGCGAGAGCGCGGCCCGCGGCGATGTCGTCGGCCACCGCGCCGAGTTCGGGGAACGTCGCGGGCGAAACCGGCTCGACGAAGACATCGATGACGCCCCCGCACGTCAGCCCCGCCGCGAACGCGTCGTCGTCGCTGACGCCGTAGCGTTCCAGCCGCGCGGTCCCGGTCCGCGCGGCCTCGGTGGCGAGGTCGTACACCGCCGCCTCCACGCAGCCGCCCGACACCGACCCGGCGACCGAGCCGTCCGGCGCCACCACCATCGCGGCTCCCGGCGGGCGCGGGGCGGACCGGAAGGTGCGCACCACCGTGCCGAGCCCCGCGGTGTCGCCCGCGCGCCAGATCGACATCAGCTCGGCAATCACGTCACGCACTCTCTCAACGTAGAGTGACGGCCTCAGGCCCCGCGTGTGAATCGTTGGCTTTGAGTGGCTACCAGGCGTGGGAGAGGTCGGCGTGCTGGCGAACCCAGGCGTGCATGGCGATCCCGGCGGCGACGCCGGCGTTGATGCTGCGGGTGGAGCCGAACTGGGCGATCGACACCGTCACCGCCGCGCCCGCCCGGATGTCGTCGGTGATGCCCGGACCCTCCTGACCGAACACCAACAGGCACTCGCGCGGCAGCGCGGTCTCCTCCAGCCGTGCCGCCCCCGGAACGTTGTCCACCGCGACCACCGTGAGCCCGACGTCCGCGGCGAAGCTGAGCAATTCGGCGGTGTTGTCGTGATGGCACAGCCGCTGATAGCGGTCGGTCACCATGGCGCCCCGGCGATTCCAGCGCCGCCGGCCCACGACGTGCACGGTGTGCACCGCGAACGCGTTGGCGGTGCGCACCACCGACCCGATGTTGGCGTCGTGCCCGAAGTTCTCGATCGCCACGTGCAGCGGGTGCCGGCGCCGGTCTATGTCGGCGATGATCGCCTCCCGCGTCCAGTACCGGTAGGCGTCGACAACGTTACGAGTGTCGCCCTCGCGCAACAGAATTGGGTCATAACGCGGGTCGTCGGGCGGCTCACCCACCCACGGCCCGACCCCGCCGCCCGGCGTCGCCCATTCGGTGGGCCCGGGACCGGTCATCGCGGCGTCCACACCCCGGCGTGGGTGCCGTCGACCGCCACCGTCGCATACAGCAACGCCTCGTTGATCTCGCCCTGGGTGCACAGCGACGCGCTGACGTGCACCGCGTCCAGCGACGCGTCGGGCAGGACCAGCACCGACGACCCGTACGCAGCGCAGGCCGGGTTGAGGCCGGCGCCGGGCAGCGTCGGAGACGCGAGCAGCATCAGCGGGCCGCCGCGCTTGGCCGAGTCGTCGCGGTACCGGGCCGCGATCCCGTCGACCTCGAGACCCAGCAGCATGAAGCCGTTCCCGTTGAAGGCCGCGGGATCGCCGAGCTGCGCCTTGGTCATCGGGGCGCCGTCGGCGCGCCAGGCCGACAGGCTGGTGGTCTTGACCGCCACGCCGGTGTCGTTGGCGTTGGTGGGCATCAGCCCCACCGGAAACGCGGCCGGGTAGGCCGCCGAGCTGTTCGGGATCCGGTCGCGCGGCGAGTAGGTGTACACGCCACGGACTTGGCTCCGATCCTTAAGCGGCCCAAGGCAAACCGTCCCGGCGAGCCGGTCGCCGGATGCCGACAGCGGCGAGTGGACCTCGGGTGCCTTGTCCGTCGGGCGATCACAACTGCCCACCCCGTTGGACTCCATCGGGTGCGACAGCGCGCCGTAGAGCCCGAACCGGATGTCCTCGGGTTTGGCGTGCGGCGCCTTGGGGTTGGCCGCGGAGGCGTCGACGTCGATCAGCACGTAGTCGCCGTCCCAGCGCAGGTTCGACACCGACATGTTCCAGCCCAGCAGCGACACCGATTCGCCGAGCCGCGCCCCCTGCGCGCCGTACGGGCGCACCGGTTGGCCGGCGCCCGAGCACCCCGTCAGGCAGGCCAGCACGCAGGCCGCAACCGCTAGAAGCTGTGCGCGGCAATGCAATTAGCCCAACCCCAGATCGGCGAGGCCCAGCACGCTGCGGTACGGCAGGCCCTCGGCCTCGATGGCCTCGGCGGCGCCGGTGGAACGGTCGACGACGGTGGCCACGCCGACCACGTGTCCGCCGGCCTCCTGGACGGCGTGCACCGCCGTCAGCGCCGACGCGCCGGTGGTGCTGGTGTCCTCGACCACCAGCACTCGCTGGCCGGAAACCTCGGAGCCCTCGATAAGACGTTGCAGCCCATGGGTTTTTGCGGACTTGCGCACCACAAACGCGTCGATCGGACGGCCCGGGGCGTGCATGACGGCCGTGGCCACCGGGTCGGCGCCCAGCGTGAGCCCGCCGACCACGGCGTAGTCCCAGTCCCTGGTGAGGTCGCGCATCAGCGTGCCGATCAAGGCGGAGGCCCGGTGGTGCAGCGTGGCGCGGCGCAGGTCGACGTAGTAGTCGGCCTCCTTGCCCGACGACAGGGTGACCCGGCCGTGCACCACCGACAGCCGGCGCACCAGCTCGGCCAGTTCCTCGTGCGGGTCAGGTCCGGCCACGGCCACCGCCGATTCGCTTGGTCACGGCCCGCATCAGGGTCCGCGGGATCATCCGCTCGGCGGCGATGATCGCCTTGTATTGCAGGCCCGGGATGCTGATCACCTTGCCGCGGGCGATGTCGGCCAGGCTCTGATTCACCACGTCGTCCACCTCGAGCCACATGAACGACGGCGACTTGGCCATGTCGATGCCGGCCCGGGCGTGAAATTCGGTGTGCACGTAGCCCGGGCACACGGCGTGCACCCCCACGCCGGTGCCCTGCAGGCCGACGGACAGGCCCTCGCTGAACGAGATCACCCACGCCTTGGACGCCGAGTAGGTGGAGCCGCGGCCCGGCACCAGCCCGGCGACGCTGGCGATGTTGATGACGGTGCCGGCGCCGGCGTCCAGCATGGCCGGCAGCGCCGCCCGGGTCAGGTGCATGACGGCGGTGACGTTGACGTCGAGCTGCGACTGCAGCAGCGCCGGGTCGGTGGCCCAGAAGTCACCGGAGGTGCCGAAGCCGGCGTTGTTGACCAGCACCCGCACGCCCCGGGCCAGCCGTTCGCAGACCTGCTCGCGGCCGGCGGCTTCGGCCAGGTCGGCCGGCAAAACCTCGATGTCACCGGCCCGGTCCGCCAGTTCCCCGGCCAGATCGGTCAGCCGGTCCACGTCGCGGGCCACCAGGACCAGGTCGTAGCCGTCGTTCGCGAAGCGTCGCGCGAAGCCGGCGCCGATCCCGGACGTGGGCCCGGTGATCAGGGCTACGGGGCGGGGCATGAGCGACATCCTAATGACGGCGGCCGCGCCGCCCGTCCGGCGCCCGGCGCGCCGTCAGTGCTGATAGTTGGTGGCCTGATGGCCGTTGCGCCCGGTGGGCGGCGGCCGGCGGACGGCGTCGGGGGCGCGCTGCTCCCGGCGGATCGGCTCGGCGGGCCGGCGGGCGGCCTCCGAACCGAGCAGGCCGGAGACGTCCTGCTGCGCGCGCCGGGGCGGCAGCTCCGCGCGACCGGCGGGCGCCAGCGGGCGGCCGGGCGACGCGCTGCGCAGCGCCGCGGGCGCGCCGGCCTCCTGCTGGGTTTCCTCCGGCAGCGGCGGCAGCACCCGCAGCAGGTCGTTGAACTGGCGCACGGTGCGCAGCCCCTCGTCCCACTGGGTGCGGGTGCTGGTGATCGGCATGGCGACCAGCGTCCAGTTCTGCTCGTTCCACATGATCTCGGCGGAGTCGGGCGCGGTGTGGGCGAAGGTGACCATGCGGCGGTCGCAGGCCCGCCGCGCGGCGTCGAGGTTGGTGGAGTACACCATCCGCGGGCCGATGGCGCCCAGCAGCCAAATGTCGCTCTCCCGTGGCTCTTTGAGGCCCTTGAGGCGCAGGTCCACCACGACGTTGGTGCCCACCTTGCGGTGCAGCGCGATCACGGTGGCGACCTCTTCGAGGTCGAAGATGTACACGGCCTCGCCGCGGATCTGACCCAGCACCACGTTCTGCGCGGCGATGTCGCCGACCGTCGAGATCACCCCGCGCTTCCAGCGCTTGAGGATGTCGGCCGATTCACGCTCGTAGTCGAACCCGTGCGACCGCGCCCACGACTTGCGGCGCCTGCTGCGCCCGCGGCGTCGATCGATGTCGACGTACAGCAGCACGCCCGCGCCGACGAAGCACAGCGCGGACAGCGTGAACCAAAGGGGGACCATCCCACACAGGGTATCCGCAATCGTGCCGGAATAAAGAAGTCCGGCTGGTCACAACCCAATTACAGGACTAAACACCCCACACATGCGCCGAACGTCGACTTGTTGGGCGATTTCGGATGAAATGCCAACAACAAGTCGACGTTCGAGCGGCCTCAGCCCAGGATCAGCGAATCGCCGTCCGGGCTGACATTCACCGGCACGGTGTCCCCGTCGTGCACGTCGCCGGCCAGCAGCAGCTTGGCCAGCTGGTCGCCGATGGCCTGCTGCACCAGGCGGCGCAGCGGCCGGGCGCCGTAGACCGGGTCGAACCCGCGCTGCGCCAGCCACTGCTTGGCCGGCAGCGACACCTCGAGGGTGAGGCGGCGCTGCGCCAGCCGCTTCTGCAGCTGGGCCAGCTGGATGTCGACGATCGCCACCAGCTCGCCGGGCTCGAGCCCGTGGAAGATGATCACGTCGTCGAGCCGGTTGATGAACTCGGGCTTGAACGCCGAGCGCACCGCGGCCATCACCTGCTCCTCGCTGCCGCCCGACCCGAGGTTGGACGTCAGGATCAGGATGGTGTTGCGGAAGTCGACCGTGCGGCCCTGCCCGTCGGTGAGCCGGCCCTCGTCGAGGACCTGCAGCAGCACGTCGAACACGTCCGGGTGCGCCTTTTCGATCTCGTCGAACAGGATCACCGTGTACGGCCGGCGGCGCACCGCCTCGGTCAGCTGGCCGCCCTGGTCGTAGCCGATGTAACCCGGCGGGGCGCCGACGAGCCGGGCCACCGAGTGCTTCTCGCCGTATTCGCTCATGTCGATGCGAACCATCGCGCGCTCGTCGTCGAAGAGGAACTCCGCCAGCGCCTTGGCCAGCTCGGTCTTGCCGACGCCGGTCGGGCCGAGGAACATGAACGACCCGGTCGGCCGGTTGGGGTCGGCGACGCCGGCCCGGGACCGCCGCACGGCGTCGGAGACCGCCTGGACGGCTCGCCTCTGGCCGATGACGCGCTTGCCCAGCTCCTCCTCCATGCGCAGCAGCTTGGCGGTCTCGCCCTCGAGCATCCGGCCGGCGGGGATGCCGGTCCACGCCGACACCACCTCGGCGATGTCGTCGGGCCCGACCTCCTCCTTGAGCATCACGTTCTCCCGCGCCTCGGCCTGGGGCAGCGCCGCGTCGAGCTTCTTCTCGACCTCCGGGATGCGCCCGTACCGCAGCTCGGCCGCCTTGGCCAGGTCGCCGTCGCGCTCGGCCCGCTCGGACTCGCCGCGCAGCGCCTCGAGCTGCTCCTTGAGCTCGCGGACCACGTCGATCGCGCTCTTCTCGTTCTGCCAGCGGGTGGTCAGCTCGGCCAGCTTCTCCTTCTGGTCGGCCAGTTCGGAGCGCAGCTTCTCCAGCCGCTCCTTGGACGCCTCGTCCTCCTCCTTGGCCAGCGCCATCTCCTCGATCTCGAGGCGGCGCACCAGGCGCTCGACCTCGTCGATCTCGACGGGCCGGGAGTCGATCTCCATCTTCAAGCGCGAAGCGGCCTCGTCGACCAGGTCGATGGCCTTGTCCGGCAGGAAGCGGGCGGTGATGTAGCGGTCGGACAGCGTGGCCGCGGCCACCAGGGCCGAGTCGGTGATGCGCACCCCGTGGTGCACCTCGTAGCGGTCCTTCAGCCCGCGCAGGATGCCGACGGTGTCCTCCACCGACGGCTCGCCCACCAGCACCTGCTGGAAGCGACGCTCCAGCGCGGCGTCCTTCTCGATGTACTTGCGGTACTCGTCGAGCGTGGTGGCGCCGACCAGCCGCAGCTCGCCGCGGGCCAGCATGGGCTTGATCATGTTGCCGGCGTCCATTGCGCCCTCGCCGGTCGCGCCGGCGCCGACGATGGTGTGCAGCTCGTCGATGAACGTGATGATCTGCCCGGCGGAGTTCTTGATGTCGTCGAGCACGGCCTTGAGCCGCTCCTCGAACTCACCGCGGTACTTGGCGCCGGCCACCATCGAGCCCAGGTCCAGGCTGATGACGGTCTTGTCGCGCAGGCTTTCCGGCACGTCGCCGGCGACGATGCGCTGGGCCAGGCCCTCCACGATCGCGGTCTTGCCGACGCCGGGCTCACCGATCAGCACCGGGTTGTTCTTGGTGCGACGGCTCAGCACCTGCACGACGCGGCGAATCTCGTTGTCCCGCCCGATGACCGGGTCCAGCTTGCCCTCCCGGGCGCGGGCGGTCAGGTCGGTCGAGTACTTCTCCAGCGCCTGATAGGTGGCCTCCGGCTCCGGGCTGGTCACCCGGGCGCTGCCGCGCACCTTGACGAAGCCGTCGCGCAGGGCCTGCGGCGAGGCGCCGTGGCCGGTCAGCAGCTTGGCGACGTCCGAGTCGCCGGTGGCCAGGCCGACCAGCAGGTGCTCGGTCGAGACGTACTCGTCGTCCATCTCGGTGGCCAGCTGCTGGGCGGTGGTGATGGCGGCCAGCGATTCGCGCGACAGCTGCGGCTGCGAGCTGGCGCCGCTGGCCTGGGGCAGGCGGCCGACCAGGCGCTCGGCCTCGGTACGAATGGTCGCGGGCTGGACGCCGACAGCCTCCAACAGCGGCCCCGCGATCCCGTCGGCCTGCGTCAGCAGGGCCATCAGCAGATGCGCGGGCCGGATCTCGGGGTTACCGGCGGCCGAGGCCGCCTGAAGCGCCGAGGTCAGCGCCGCTTGCGTCTTGGTTGTCGGGTTGAAAGAGTCGCTGGCCAAACCGGGCCACCTCCGTTCAGGGGTAGTTCCAAATGCTTGTCGCGATGTACAACGCCGTCAAGGTTGAGTCTGTTCCGCTCAACTCTAACGAGTTTTGGGCGGTATGGCGCAGGGGGTACCCCCGTATCGATGACGCAAATGGAGCAGCACCGGGCCCCTAACGCCCTGACGCTGGCCATCGTGGCCGGCGGGCTGGCGTTGGGAGGCCTGGCCGCGACCGGATTCGGCACCGATCTCGCCGGCGCCGGTCCGTCGGCGACCGTGCCGGAGTCGGGCACGTTGCAGGTCAACGGGACCGGCACCACGAAGACCGTCCGTTGCCAGGGCGGTTACCTGTCGGTCAGCGGCCAGGCGAACACGGTCACCGTCACCGGCCACTGCACCAGCGTCAGCGTCTCTGGCCACGACAACCGCGTCGCCGTCGACAGCACGGACGCGGTGAGCACGTCCGGAACCGGCAACGCGGTCACCTACCACTGGGGCTCCCCCAACGTGGTGAGCGCCGGAACGGCCAACACGGTCAAGCAGGGCTGAGCGGGTCGCGAGCCTAGAATCGGGGCCCGTGGGGCTCGAGGACACCGAAGCGTTGCGGTTGTTGCGCGACGCCTTCGGCGCGGACGACTCCGGGCCCGGCAACGAGGTCGTCCGCCGGTTCTACACCCGGTGGTTCGCCCTCGACCCCGCGGTGCGCGACCTGTTCCCGCCCGAAATGGGCGGGCAGCGGACGGCTTTCGCCCACGCGCTGCATTGGGTGTACGGCGAACTCGTCGACCAGCGCGCCCACGAACCGGTGGCCTTTCTCGCTCAGCTCGGCCGCGATCACCGCAAATACGGTGTGCTGGGACAGCATTACGACACGTTGCGGCGCGCGCTGTTCTCGGCGCTGCGGGCGCACGTCGGCGACGCCTGGACCGACGCCGTCGACGAGGCGGCCAACCAATCGCTCAACCTGATCACCGGGGTGATGCGGGGCGCCGCGGACGCCGAGGAGGGGCCGGCGTGGTGGGACGGCACCGTGATCGAGCACATGCGGGTCTCCCGCGACCTCGCGGTCGTCCGGCTACAGCTCGACCGGCCGATGGACTATCACGCCGGGCAGTACGTCAATGTGCATGTCCCGCAATGCCCGCGGCGCTGGCGCTACCTGTCCCCCGCCATCCCGGCGGACCCGGGCGGTGGCATCGAGTTCCACGTTCGCGTGGTGCCCGGCGGCCTGGTCAGCACCGCGATCGTCAACGAGGCGCGCCCCGGCGACCGGTGGCGGCTGTCCAGCCCGCACGGCGGCCTGCGGGTCGACCGGGAGGGCGGGGACGTTCTGATGGTCGCCGGCAGCACCGGCCTGGCGCCCCTGCGGGCGCTGATCATGGACCTGTCCCGGTACGCGGTGAACCCGCGGGTGCACCTGTTCTTCGGCGCCCGCTACCGCTGCGAGCTCTACGACTTGTCTCTTATACACATCTGACGC
>NZ_LATC01000118.1:0-13305 GCF_001414075.1 Mycobacterium sp. UM_11
CAGATGTGTATAAGAGACAGTCTCGCGGGCGGCCAACACCTCCGGCGAGGGGAACGCGGGAACGGTCATCCGCGGGGTGGGGTCCAGGCGACCGGCAGGGTCTTGATGCCGTGGATGAACTGCGACAGCAGTCGCGCGGGCTCGTCGACCGCGACGATGTCCGGGATTTCGCGGCGCAGCTCGTCGAACACCACCCGGATCTCGCGGCGGGCGAGGTTGGCGCCCAGGCAGAAATGCGCGCCGCCGCCGCCAAAACCGAAGTGCGGGTTAGGCGTACGCGCCAAGTCGAACAGCCAGGGGTTGTCGAACGTCGACTCGTCGCGGTTGGCCGAGTTGTACCACAGCACGGCCTTGTCGCCCTCCGCCAGCTTGGTGCCGCTCAGCTTGAAGTCGCGGGTGAGGGTCCGCCGCATGTACACCACCGGAGAGGCCCACCGCACGATCTCCTCGACCGCCGTGGGCGCCAGCCGGTCGAAGTTGGCAAACCACTTCTCCCGCTCGTCGGGGTAGCGCGACAGGGCCAGCACGCCGTGGCTGATCGCGTTGCGGGTGGTCTCGTTGCCGGCGACCACCAGCAGGATGAAGAACGACGCGATCTCGGCCGACGTCAGCCGTTCGCCGTCGACCTCGGCTTCGACCAGGCTGGTGGTGAGGTCGTCGTGGTGATTGAGCCGGCGGTCCTCGGCGAGCGCGCTGGCGTACGCGCCGATGTCCATCGAGATCTTGAGGAATTCGTCGAAGTCGGTCGTCAGGTCGGGATCGCCGAACCCGAGAATCACGTTGGTCCAGTGGAAGATTCGCTGATGGTCTTCCTCGGGGATGCCCATCATGTCGCAGATGATCTGCAGCGGCAGCGGGCCGGCGAGCTCGGTGACCAGATCGGCTTCCCCGTTGGGGTGGTTGGTGATCAGCGCCGAGACCAGCCGGCGCGCCCGCTCGCGCACCGACGCCTCGATGCGCGCCACCACCTTCGGGGTGAACGCCCGGCTGACGATCGAGCGCAGCCGCTGGTGTCGCGGGTCGTCGAGCACGATCATCGAGCCGAAGTATTCGGCGATCTCGGGCGCGTTGTCGTTGACGGTGATGTTCGGCGTGCTGCTGAAGATCTCCGGGTGACGGCTGGCGAAGTGCACGTCGTCGTGTTTGGTCAGCGACCAATAGCCCTCGCCCGCCTCGAATCCCTCCATCTCGATCGCGGGCCAGAACGACAGCGGCGCCTCGCGCCGCAGGGTGGCGAAGGCGCCGTCGCGGAAGTCGTCGTCCAGGCCCCAGAAGTCGAGGGAATCGAGGTGGATGTCGGCGAGGGGGACCTCGGGCGGGGGCGCCCCGTTGGTTCGCGTCGCGATGCCGGTCTTCAGACTCACCAGAGAACCTCCTGCGGATTAGTGCGTGCAGACGGTCCGGCCGCCCGCCGACTGCGCGTCGGCGACCACGTTGCCGTCGAGCAGAATCCGGCAGCGGATGGGCCCGACGCCCTGCGCGCTGACCACGAACACCTGGCCCCCGAACGAGGTGAACTCCGTCGACCAGGGCAGCGGCGCGTTCACCTGGTGCAGCTGGCCTTGGTCGGTCTGGTACGAGATGTACTGCGCGACGCCGGTACCGGTCACCTCGTAGCGGGCCTGGGGCATCTGCGGGATCGCGTGGGCCACGGGGGCGGCCGCGACGCCGACAGCGAACAGGACCGAGAGCGCTCGCACATGCTTCGTCATGATTTGCATCGTGTCATCACATGCGGTGCTAGGGAAGCTTTCCGGCTAGTCGAAGGTCGGGCCGGTCTAGGGTGAGTCCCACGGGGGCTGGTACGGGAAGGTGAGTATGTCGGAACACGGCACAAAACGTGTGGTGGTTTGGGGCACCGGCTTCGTCGGCAAGATGGTGATCGCCGAGATCGTCAAGCACCCGCTGTTCGAGTTGGTGGGCGTCGGCGTCAGCAACCCCGACAAGGTCGGGCGCGACGTCGGCGACGTCTGCGGGCTGGGAGCGCCGGTGGGCGTCATCGCCACCGACGACGTCGATGCCCTGATCGCGCTGAAGCCCGACGCGCTGGTGCACTACGGCCCGACCGCCATGCACGCCAAGGACAACATCGCGCTGATCACCCGCTTCCTGCGAGCCGGCATCGACGTGTGCTCGACCGCGATGACGCCGTGGGTGTGGCCGACCATGCACCTCAACCCGCCGAACTGGATCGCGCCCATCACCGAGGCCTGCGAGCTGGGGGAGTCGTCCTGCTTCACCACCGGCATCGACCCCGGGTTCGCCAACGATCTGTTCCCCATGACGCTGATGGGCCTGTGCTCGGAGGTGCGCCGGGTGCGGGCGTCGGAATTGCTGGACTACACGAACTACGAAGGCGATTACGAAGTCGAGATGGGCATCGGCCGCGAGCCCGAATACACCCCGCTGCTGGAAGACTCCAACATGCTGATCTTCGCGTGGGGCGCCACCGTCCCGATGATCGCGCACGCGGCCGGCATCATGCTCGACGAGATCACCACCACCTGGGACAAATGGGTGACGCCCACCGAGCGCAACACCGTCAAGGGCGTCATCAAGCCCGGGCACGTCGCCGCCGTCCGCTTCACCATCAACGGAATCTACAAGGGCGAGACCAGGATTCAGCTCGAGCACGTCAACCGCATCGGCCTCGACGCCGCACCGGACTGGCCCTGCGGCCACGACAACGACGTCTACCGGGTGGACATCGAGGGCACGCCGAGCGTCTTCCAGGAAACCGCGTTCCGGTTCACCGACGGCTCGGGCCGCGACGCGGCCACCGCCGGGTGCCTGGCGACGGGGATGCGGGCCCTCAACGCCGTGCCGGCGGTCAACGACCTGCGGCCCGGCTGGGTCACCCCGCTCGACCTGCCGCTGATCGCCGGGGCCGGCAACATCCGCTGACCCCGCACACAGCGGGCACCTAGGTGTCGCTGAGACGCGGTACAGGTTTCGGCGGCACAATAACGGCTAGCCGGGTGCGAGTCGCTGGAGTTGGGGTTTGGAATATATGGCCAATGGAGCTGGGACCGCGCTGGGCCTGTCGATCGGGGCCACCAACCTCGCGGCGGTCGCCGCGGACCAGGCCGTCACCCGCAAACCGGTCCTGACGCTCTACCCCGAGCGCGCGCCGGAGGTCGGTATTCCCGCGGAGAACCCGCGCCTGGACCAGCCCGGCCTGGTGATGACGGGTTTCGTGAACCGGGTCGCTGACCCGCGCGGCATCGTGGCGGCCGACGGCTCGGTGCACCGCGGCGAGGAACTGGTCGCCGACGCCATGCGCGCCGTGGCCTACGCCGTGACCGGCGGCCGGCCCCTGCCCGAGAGCGTGGCGGTGACCTACCCCGCCCACTGGGCCTCGCCGACGGTCGACGCCGTGGGCACCGCGCTGAGCTCGGTGGCCGAATGGTCCAACCGGGCGCGGCCGCTGCTGCTGATTCCCGACGCCGCGGCCACGCTGTTCGCCGTGCGCACCAACCCCGGCATACCGGCTCGCGGCACCGTTGCGGTCTGCGATTTCGGCGGCAGCGGCACCAGCGTCACGTTCATGGCCACCGACGGCGACTACCAGGCGCTGGCCCCAACCCTGCGCCTGAACGACTTCTCCGGCGACTCGATCGACCAGGCGCTGCTGAGCGCCGTCGTCTCCAACATGCCGAGCACCGCGGGCTTCGACCCGGCGGGCACCGTGGCGATCGATTCGCTGAGCCGGCTGCGGACCGCCTGCCGGGCCGCCAAGGAGGAACTGTCGTCGGGCACGACGACCGCGCTGCGCGACGGCCTGACGGGCGACGTGACGGTGACCCGCGCCGACCTCGACGAGGCGATCCGCACACCGCTCGACAGGTTCGTCGCGGTGCTGGAAAACACGTTGGCGCGCAACGGGATCCAAGACCTAGTGGCGATCGTCGCCGCCGGGGGCGGCGCGAATATCCCCGCGATCACCACCGCGCTGTCGCAGTACTTCCGCGTCCCGGTGATCACCACGCCGCGCCCGCAGCTCACGGCCGCCACCGGCGCCGCGCTGCGGGCGGCGCACGGACCCGGCGAAAACTTGGCCACGGCGTCGGCGCCCGCCGCGCCCGCGACCGCCACGGCGAAGGCCGCGCCCGCCGCGAGCGCCATGCCCGCGCGGGCGTGGTCGCAGACCGCGACCGAAGCGCGGGTGACGCCTCCTGCCGAACCATCGAGTGAGCCCGAGAAGCGCAAGCGGCGTCTGTTCCGGCTGCCCGTGCTGGCGGCGGTCGTCGGCGCGGCGGCGGCCGCGCTGCTGGTGGGCACCGCGGTCACGATCGGCCTGCACTCGGCGAACAAATCGGCGACGACGCCGGCACCCGGCGTGACCAGCAGCCCGGCTCCCGCACCGCCGGCCAACACCGCGACCGCTCAGCCACCGCCGCCCACGCAAGAGGCGCCGCCACCGTCGGTCACGGATACCACTCCACCGGCCAACACCGAGACGCCGTCCACCACCGTCCCGTCAGCCAAACCGCAGCAGGCGCCGCCGCTGGCGGCCGCGCCACTTCCCGCGATCCCACGGATCCCGGAGGTGCCGCCCATTCCGCCGGTGCCCGGCCTCAACGAGCCCATTCCCGGGCTGGACCGGGTCAACCAGATCATTCAAGGGATCGGGGGAGACTTGGGCATCCGCGGCATCCCCCAACTGCCTTCGCTGGGAACGGCCCAGTAGGTCAATCCTTTTCGCCCTTGTTCTCCGCCTTCGCGGCCTCTTTGAGCTTCTCGTTGAGCTCTTTGTCCTTCTCGATCTGCTCTTTGAGAGCTTCCTCGTCGCGGGAATCGTCGGACTTGCTCTGCTCGCCGGAATCGGCGCCCTCGGCGACTTCGTGCTTGGGGTTGCCGTCCTCGTCCAGCCAGTCGTTCACCGCGGTGCCCGAAACGCTGCCGCCGGTGCCGGGCAGCACGATGGTGGGCTTCTCCTTGTAGGCCTCCATCATCTCGGCGGCCTTCTCTTTGTCGCTTTCGTCGGGCTCCGGCTTCTCGGTCAGCTTTTGCTCGTCGTCTTGATCCTTGTCCTGATCGTTGGCCTGATCAGTGGACTTGTCATCCTGCACGCTCATGCAAAACCCCCTCGCAGTCGCAGTCGCGATGTGAGGGGGTTACCCGTTGCGGCGTTGTGTCGAAACTCTCACGGGCCGGTTCGCTCGCGCTTGACCAGCTCGACCAGCGCCAGCGGAATCCGCATCGGCTCCGGCGCGGTTGACAGGTGCGCCGCGACCGCCCGCTCCAGCTGGTCGACGAATTCCCCGGCCCGCGCGTCGTGGGCCCCGCCGTCCAGCCCGCGCACCAGGGCGGGGAATAGGGCAGCCCGGGCGAACGCCGCCCACTGGCCGCCGAACGCCTCGGCGTCGCGGTACGCCTGGTAGCGGGCCCAGAATCGGTCCTGCGCGTTGAACATCTCGAGGTGGTCGATCGTCAGGCCCTCGAAGCGCCCGCTCGGCGCGAACGGGGCGCGAAAGTCCTTCTCGCTGCGGGCAAATGTTGGGATGGTCATGCGCCGTGCCTCGTCCTGGCGGAGCAGACCGTCGCGCACCTGATCGTCCAGCCCGGTCAGCATCGCGTCGAGCAGCGTCGGGAACCCCGACGTGCCGTCCTCGTCCTGGGCGATCGTCATCACCACCAGCCGGCCGTCGGGTGCCAGCTCGCGGCCGCGGAACGCCACGAAGTTGTGCCAGTCCAGGGCGGCCCGCTCGGCGTAGGCGGCGCGCGCCGTCGCGTCGCTGCTGTAGGTCACGTGCACGTGGTCGTGCACCTCGCCGGGCACGGTGCTCAGCCACTGCGTCCCCCACGACGACCAGCCGAGGTTGACCGTCTTGGACGGCACGATCTGGTCGTAGAACGAGCGGCCGATCGACGACGCGAACGTCGCCGCGTCCAGCTGCAGGTAGCTTTCCGGGTCGTCGGACAGCGTGTGAAACAGCGCCGAGAAGTCGTTGTCGGGAATGTCGGTGTGCACCACCAGGATTGCGTGGTCCTGCCGGGTGCGGCGACGCAGCACCGCGATGGCCGCCGACATCGGCTTGAGCGAATTGTGCCCATTGGCGGCGCCGTAATCCGCGATGACGATCGGCTGCGGGGCCTTGGGCAGCGCCACCTGCTCGGCGGCGCGCTCGAACAACGCGATCGCCGGGGCCAACCCGGCGGCCTGCAGGCGCGACGACTGGGTGTAAACCGGCTCGGGCCGGACCACAATGCTCGATTCGGGCATCCGAGGCTCAGGCCGCATGTCCCAACGATAGTCGTCAGCTTGGCTTCGGGTAGCTCACGCCGGTGAGTTGCTCGGAGAGCTCCCAAAGCCGTTGGCAGTCAGCCTCATTGCGCGCCCGCTCGGGCACCTTGGCCAGCCGCACCCCGCCGCCGGCCGCCTCGTAGAAACCGCGGGGCCCGTAGAACGCGCCGCCCTCGGCGTGCGGCGCGGCGGCCGCGTACAGCGCCGGCAGGATGCCCTCGTCGATCTCCTGCCACAGGAACGGGGTGAACCGCCAGGACGCCTTGTACAGCCGCTCCATCAGCGCGGGCTTCTCGCGGCCGTGCGACGGCCCGGCGATCTGCAGGTTGGTCTTGGTCAGGCCCGGGTGCGCGGCGTTGGAGACGATGCCCCAGCCGGCCGCCCGGCTGCGCCGGTCCAGCTCGAGGGCGAACATCAGCACCGCCAGCTTCGACTGGCCGTACGCCGACATCGCCGCGTAGGACTTCTCGAAATTCGGGTCGTCGAAATGGATCTTGCCGCTCTGACGGGCCGCCAGGCTGCTCAGCGAGACCACGCGCGCCTTGCCGGCGGAGCGCAGCAGCGGCAGCACGTGCCCCGTCAGCGCGAAGTGGCCGAGATGGTTGCTGCCGAACTGCAATTCGAAACCGTCGGCCGTGGTGTCGCGTTCCGGCGGCGTCATCACGCCGGCGTTGTTGATCAGGATGTCGATCGGTCGGCCCTCGGCGTTGAGTTGTTCACCCAGGGCGGCGACCGAGGCCAGCGACGACAGGTCCAGCGCCTTGATGGTGAGCTTGGCGTCGGGGACCGCGGTGCGGATTTCGGCGATCGCCTTCTCGCCTTTGGCGCGGTTGCGGATCGCCATGACGACGTCGGCGCCGGCGGCCGCGAGGCGCCGGGCCAGGCCGAACCCAAGGCCGCTGTTGGCGCCGGTGACGATTGCCAGCTTGCCCGACAGGTCGGGCACCGTGGCGACAAGATCGTTGGCCATGCGTAACGCTCCTCTCGGTGTAGCCCGGGTCCAGTGTGCGCCGTTTGCCGCCCCGGTGACACACTGCGTGGATGAGCAGCCGACGGCTCGCGAAGCTTTCGCTGGCCGCTGCCATCGCGATGATGGTCGTATCGGTGGGCGGTTTCATCACCGCCCTGGTGCTCAACGCCTTCTTCCTGGACAAATACAACGCCTACGGCGAGGTGCCGATCCCCGGGTCGGGCAGCGTTTACCTGCCGGCCGGCGACGTCACCGTCAGCCTGCACACCGTCGTGATCAGCGGTCCCGACCGCGGGCTGCCCGTGCCGCCGCTGGGGGTCACCATCGCGCCGCCCGAGGGGGTGTCGCAGCCGGTGGTGACCGAGAGCATCGGGACCACGACGACGGTCAACAACGACGCGCACGTGCGGGTGTGGGTGGCGCGGATCGCGGCCAACGGCACCTACAACGTCACCACCGACGGGCAGGTCAACGGCTTCATCGCCCCGCGACTGGCCTTCGGCCACCAAAGCTCCTATGGCTTTTTGGTGTGGCTGTTCGTCGCCACCTTCGTGGCGGGGCTGGTCGGTGCGCTGCTGGCGGGCTCATGGCTGGCCCGCACCCGGCGCCGGGCGGTGGTGGCGGCGAATCCGGCGTATCACGCTCCCGCCGTTGCGGTGGCCCACGAGCCGACCGACGAGGGCGTGCGGCTGGAGCGGCTCAAAACCCTTGCGGCCCTGCGGGATTCCGGGGCGCTAACCGATGCGGAGTTCGAGGCCGAGAAGCGGCGCGTGCTGGAGGGGCGTTAGGGCCGGATTCGGCTGGGGGCGGCAAAAGCCGCTCAGTGGCCGCGGGCCACCCACTCCTCGTAGTGGACGATCTCGTCGCCGATCGTGGTGCTGTCGCCGTGGCCGGTGTGCACCACCGTCTCGCCGGGCAGCTTGCCGAGGCGCTCGGAGATGGACTCCAGGATCGTCGGGAAATCCGAATACGAGCGGCCGGTCGCGCCCGGGCCGCCGGCGAACAAAGTGTCGCCGCTGAACACCACACCCAGGTCGTGCGAATACCAGCACACCGATCCCGGGGAATGGCCCGGGGTGTGCAGCGCTCGCAACTCAGTCCCGCCCACGCTGATGGTCTCGCCGTCGGACACCGACCGAAAATCGCTGTCCGGGTGCGTCATTCGCCACAACACCTCGTCGGCCGGGTGCAGCAGCACCGGCGCGTCGAGCGTCTTGCCGAGCTCCGGCGCCACGGTCACGTGGTCGTTGTGGCCGTGGGTGCACACCACCGCGACCACATGGCGGCCGCCCACCGCCTCGACGATCGGCGCCGCGTCGTGCGCGGCGTCGAACACCACCACGTTGGAGTTGTCGCCGATCAGCCAGATGTTGTTGTCGACTTCCCAACTGCCGCCGTCGAGTTCGAAGGTGCCGTGCGTCACCACCCGGTCGATGGACACCATCAGAGCACCACCACCGACCGCAACACCGAGCCACCATGCATCTTGTGAAACGCCTCCTCGACGTCGTCTAGCCCGATTCGCTCGGAGACAAACTTCTCCAGGGGCAGCCGGCCCTGCAGATAGAGGTCGATGAGGGTGGGGAAGTCCCGTTCCGGCAGGCAATCGCCATACCAGGACGACTTCAGCGAACCGCCGTGGCTGAAGAAATCGATCAGCGGCATCTCCAGCTTCATGTCGGGCGTCGGAACCCCCACCAGCACAACCGTTCCCGCGAGGTCGCGGGCGTAGAAGGCCTGCTTCCAGGTTTCGGGCCTGCCGACGGCGTCGATGGCCACGTTGACCCCGAACCCGTCGGTGAGGTCTCCGATGGCCTCGACGACGTCGGCCTGGCGGGCGTTGATGGTGTGGGTGGCGCCGAACTGGCGGGCCCAGTCCAGCTTGGTGTCGTCGGTGTCCACCGCGATGATGCGCCGGGCGCCCACCAGCGCGGCGCCGGCGATCGCGGCATCGCCGACGCCGCCGCAGCCGATCACCGCGACGGTGTCGTCACGGGTGACGGCGCCGGTGTTGATCGCCGCCCCGATGCCGGCCATCACCCCGCAGCCGAGCAGGCCCGCGACGGCCGGGTCGGCCGCGGGATCGACCTTGGTGCACTGGCCGGCGTGCACCAGCGTCTTATCGGCGAACGCCCCGATGCCCAGCGCGGGCGTCAGTTCCGTGCCGTCGGTCAGCGTCATCTTCTGCGCGGCGTTGAAGGTGTCGAAACACAGGTGCGGGCGGCCGCGCTTGCAGGCGCGGCACTGCCCGCAGACCGCCCGCCAGTTCAGGATCACGAAGTCGCCCGGTTCGACGGCGGTCACCCCGGGGCCAACCGCCTCGACCCGGCCGGCGGCCTCGTGGCCGAGCAGGAAGGGGTACTCGTCGTTGATGCCGCCCTCGCGGTAGGTCAGGTCGGTATGGCACACCCCGCAGGCGATGATGTCGACCAGGGCCTCACCGGGACCCGGGTCGGGGACGACGATGTCCACCAATTCGACGGGCTCGCCCTTCTTTCGCGAAATCACGCCGCGCACTGTCTGACTCATGGCCACCAACCTACGGTGTAGCGTCCCAGGGCGTGACGGCAGCAAGCGAGACCGGGCTCGAAACCACCGAGGAATTCAGCGAACGGATCATCGCGGCCATCGACGGCGCCAGCCTGACGCTGCTGCTGAGCATCGGGCATCAGACCGGCCTGTTCGAGACGATGGCCGGGCTGGCCCCGGCCACCAGCGCCCGGATCGCCGAGGAGGCCGGCCTCAACGAGCGCTACGTGCGCGAGTGGCTGGCCGGCATGACCACCGGGCGCGTCGTCGACTACGACCCCGGCGCCGCCACCTACTCCCTGCCCGCGCAGCGGGCCGCCGTGCTGACCCGCGCGGCCGGCCCGGACAACCTGGCCCTGGTGGCCCTGTTCGTCCCGCTGCTCGCCGAAGTCGAACAACAGATCGTCGGCTGCTTCCGCGACGGCGGCGGGGTGCACTACAGCGAATTCCCGCGCTTCCACGCGCTGATGGCCGAGCAGAGCGCCGCGGTGTACGACAACGCGCTCGTGGACACCGTGCTGCCGTTGGTCGACGGGCTCGTCGACCGCCTGCGCGCGGGGGCCGACGTGGCGGACTTCGGCTGCGGTAGCGGCCACGCGATCAACGTGATGGCAGGGGCGTTCCCGGCCAGCCGCTTCACCGGCGTCGACTTCTCCGAACACGCCATCGCCGTCGGTGCCCGCGAGGCGGCCGAGCTGGGCCTGGCGAACGCGACCTTCGAGAGCCACGACCTGGCGCTGCTGGACAAGCGGGACGCCTACGACGTCATCACGGTGTTCGACGCCATCCACGATCAGGCCCAGCCGGCGCGGGTGCTGGAGAACATCCATCGCGCCCTGCGGCCCGGCGGTGTCCTGCTGATGGCCGACATCAAGGCGTCGAGCCGGCTCGAGGACAACGTCGGCATTCCGATGAGCACCTACCTGTACACCACGTCGCTGATGCACTGCATGACGGTGTCGCTGGCGCTGGACGGCGCTGGGCTCGGCACGGCATGGGGAACGCAGCTCGCCACCGCAATGCTGGCCGACGCCGGTTTCGGCGACGTGCGGGTGGCGGAGATCGAGTCCGATCCCATCAACAACTACTACGTCGCCCGGAAGTGATGTCGGCCCTCGACGCGCTGGACGACTGGCCGGTCGAGGCCGCCGCCGCGGCGGTGATCGGGCCCGACGGTGTGCTGGCCGGCCACGGCGACACCGGGCGGGTGTTCGCGCTGGCGTCGGTGACCAAGCCGCTGGTGGCCCGGGCCGCGCACGTCGCGATCGAAGAGGGTGTCGTGGACCTGGACAGCCCGGCGGGGCCGCCGGGCGCCACCATCCGGCACCTACTGGCGCACGCGTCGGGCCTGGCCCTGGGCAACGATCACGTACTGGCCGCGCCCGGCGCGCGGCGCATCTACTCCAATTACGGCTTCGCCGTGCTGGCCCAGGCCGTCGAGCGCGAATCCGGCATCGAATTCGGCCGCTACCTGGCCGAGGCGGTGTTCCAGCCGCTAGGGATGGCGTCGACCCGGCTGGAGGGCGGCGCGGACGCGGCCGGGTTCGGCGCCACGTCCACGGTGGCTGACCTGGGCAAATTCGCCGTCGACCTGCTGCGGCCGGCGACGGTCTCGGCGCAACTGCACGCCGAGGCCACGACGGTGCAATTTCCCGGCCTGGACGGCGTGCTGCCCGGCTACGGCGTCCAACGACCCAACGACTGGGGGCTGGGTTTCGAGATCAGGGACGCGAAGACGCCGCACTGGACCGGCGCGCGCAACTCGCCGCGAACCTACGGTCATTTCGGCCAGGCGGGCGGCTTCATCTGGGCAGATCCGGACCGTGACCTGGCGCTGGTGGCCCTGACCAACCGCGATTTCGGGGACTGGGCGCTGGCGCCGTGGCCGGCCTTCTCCGACGCCGTGCTAGCCGAATACGGCTAAAGGAAAATGCACACTAGCGCAACATGGGCAACACAAGGCACAATAGACACGCACGACACACAAAATAGTTAGACATCCTGCTTGCCAGGTCCCGCCAGGTCGTTGGGGAAGACGTCCCTCGCGGAACCGAAGGAGCAGGAAATGCGTGCGTCGAATCAATTCGCCGACGTGACGACTGGCGTGGTGTACGTGCACGCCTCGCCGGCGGCGGTATGCCCGCATGTCGAGTGGGCGTTGTCGTCGACCCTTGGGGCGAAGGCGAACCTCACCTGGACGCCCCAGCCGGCCATGCCCGGGCAGCTGCGCGCGGTCACCAACTGGGTCGGGCCGGTGGGCACCGGTGCCAGGCTGGCGAACGCCCTGCGCTCCTGGTCCGTGCTGCGGTTCGAGGTCACCGAGGATCCCAGCCCTGGAGTCGACGGCCAGCGGTTCAGCCACACCCCGCAGCTCGGCCTGTGGAGCGGGGCGATGAGCGCCAACGGCGACGTCATGGTCGGCGAGATGCGGCTGCGGGCGCTGATGGCGCAGGGCGCCGACACCCTTGCCGCCGAGTTGGACACCGTGCTCGGCACGGCGTGGGACGACGCCCTCGAGGCGTACCGCGACGGCGGCGAGGTCGGCGAGGTGACCTGGCTGAGCCGGGGCGTCGGCTAGCTGGGTGTCAGTCGCGGCGCAGGATGCGCAGGGCGCCCGGAACCGCGGTGATCTCGGCGGGCAGCGCGCAGGCGAAGTCGCCGTCGGCGTAGACGTTGATGCCGGGGCATTCGACGTGGATTGTCTTGGCGCGCGCGGTGGTCACCTCGTCGAGGTCGACGTGCGTGCCCTTCATGACGGTGGGGAACAGGCGCACCAGCTTCGTACGCGACGCTGAATGCGCCATCGTGATGTCGAGCAGGCCGTCGGTGGGGTCGGCGTTGGGACAGATCAGCAGACCGCCGCCGTAGCTGCGGGTGTTGCCGAACGCCGCCAGCGTGATGTCCGCGTCGATCTCTCGTGTCCCGTCGAGCACCATGCGGAACGGCAACAGGCGCAGCTGCGACAGCTCGGCCAGCATCGCGATGTAGTAGCGCAACCGCCCGTGCGGCCAGGTCATCCGGTTGGCACGATCGGTCACCAGGGAGTCGAATCCAGTTGCCGCCACGGTGCCGAACCACTTGGTGGCCCCGTCGCCGTCGCGAATCCGCCCGAGGTCGACGGTTTCGGTGAAGCCGTCGACGATGATATCGGCGGCGGCCTCGGGATCCCTTGTGGGAATGCCGAATTCGCGGGCGTGGTCGTTGCCGGTGCCGGCCGGGATGATGCCCAACGGAACGTCGGTGCCGGCGAGCACCTGCAGCGCGTTGGAAACCACGCCGTCGCCGCCGGTGACCATCACCGCGTCGGCACCCTTCTCCAGCGCCGCGCTCACCAGGTGCCGGGCGTCTTGCGCATCGTCGCCGATGATCTCGACGACCTCGACGCCGCGTTGGTGCAGCCGCGCGATCGCGAGCTGGGCCGCCCGGATTGCCGCGCCGTGCCCCGACACGGGATTGGTCAGCGCGATCACCTTGGCGATCTCGGTCATGGAATCAGCTTGCCGGGGTTGAGGATTCCGGCCGGGTCCAGGGTCTGTCTCTTATACACATCTCCGAGCCC
>NZ_LATC01000119.1:0-13006 GCF_001414075.1 Mycobacterium sp. UM_11
CAGATGTGTATAAGAGACAGGAATAGCCGTAGCCGCCGTGGATTCGGAAGCTCTGCTGCGTGACCTCGGTGCAATACTCGCTGCACAGATACTTGGCCATCCCGGCGGCGACGTCGTTGCGCTCCCCCGAGTCCTTCAGCCGCGCCGCGTTCACCATCATCAGGTGTGCGGCTTCGACTTTGGTGGCCATCTCGGCGAGCTGGAAGGCAATGGCCTGGTGCTCGGCGATGGGCTTGCCGAAGGTGTGCCGTTGTTGCGCATAGCGGACCGCGAGCTCGAAGGCGCGGATGCCGACACCACACGCCCGCGCCGACACGTTGACCCGGCCGACCTCGATGCCGTCCATCATCTGGAAGAAGCCCTGCCCCGGGGTGCCACCCAAAACGTCGTCGGCGCTGGCCCGGTAGCCGTCGAAGATCAGTTCGGTGGTGTCGATGCCCTTGTAGCCCAGCTTGTCGATCTTGCCGGGGATGACCAAGCCCGGCGCGACTTCACCGAATCCCGTTGGCTTCTCGACCAGGAAGGCGGTCAGATTTCGGTGCGGCTTGTCGGCACCCTCGTCGGTGCGCACCAGCACCGCGATGAGCGTGGAGCTTCCGCCGTTGGTCAGCCACATCTTCTGGCCGTTGATGGTGTAGTCGCCGTCCGGGCCGCGTACCGCCCGGGTCCGAATCGCGGCGACGTCGGACCCGAGTTCCGGCTCCGACATCGAAAAAGCGCCCCGCGCTTCGCCGGTCGCCATCCGCGGCAGGAACCGCTGCTGCTGCGCTTCGGTGCCGTGTTGGCGCAGCATGTAAGCCACGATGAAGTGGGTGTTGAGCACGCCGGACACGCTCATCCAGCCACGCGCGAGCTCTTCCACACACAGCGCATAGGTGAGCAGCGACTCCCCCAGCCCGCCGTACTCCTGCGGAATCATCAGGCCGAACAGGCCCATGTCGCGCATCCGGTCGACGATGTCCTGCGGGTAGGTGTCGCCGCGTTCGAGCTCCGCGGCGTTGGGGATCACCTCCTTCTCGGCGAATTGCCGTACCGTAGCGACGATTTCGGTCTGGAATTCGGTCAGCCCGAGGGTCTGAGCGAGCTTGGTCATGCGCTGTCTTTCGGTCCGGGCTTGCTCAGCAAGCGATGGTCTTCGCCTTCGCCAGGCGTTCGATGTCGGCGGTGGTCAATCCCAACCGGCGCTCGAGAACCTCGGCCGTGTCCTGCCCCAACGCGGGCGCGGGCGCGCCGGCGGGATGCACGCCGTCGAACGCGACCGGCAGCCCGGGGGCCAGGTACTCACCCAGGCCTTCCTGCCGCAGTGGGGAAAACAGCGGGTTGTCGGTTACCTTCGGGCCCGCCGCGACCTCGGCGAAGGTGCGGTACCGCTCGAACAACACCGTTGTGCCCGAGAGCGCGGCGGTGACCTCGTCGGCCGAGTGGTCGCCGAACCAGGTGGCGAACAACCCGGACAGCACGTCGCGGTATCGGTAGCGGTCGCCCTCCGAACCGAAGTCGACACCCAGCGCATCGGCGAGCGCGGTCACCGCGACGCCGGTGCCGGTCACGTCGACCAGGTCGCGAAAGTGCCTGCGGGTCAAGGTGACAACCATGAACCGGGCGCCGTCACGGGCGACGAAGTCCTGCCCGTACTGGCCATAGATGGCGTTGCCCAGGCGCTCGCGCTGCGTGCCGGTGATCTGCGGCTCGGTCAACAGCCCCAGGTTTCCGGCGGTGGCCAGCGCGACGTCCTCGAGGGCCAGGCTGATCCGCGCACCGGCACCGGATTCGTCTCGGCGGCGGACCGCGGTGACGACGGCCAGGGCGGCGTACAGGCCGCAGCACACGTCCCAGGCCGGCAACACGTGGTTGATCGGGCCGGCGTGCCCGGCGGGGCCGGTGACGAGCGGGAATCCGATCCCGGCGTTGACCGTGTAATCCACCCCGGTGGAACCGTCGCCACGCCCGAGCAGCTGCACGTGGATGACGTCGGAACGCTTGTCGGCCAACGCCTCGTGGCTGAGCCAGGACAGGCCGGCGGCGTTGGTCACCACCACGCCGTCGCCCTCGACGATGAGCCGCGCGACCAGTTCCTGCCCGTCGGGAGAGCGCAAATCGATGGTGGCCGAACGCTTGCCCTTGTTCAGCCCGGTCCAGTAGATCGAGGTGCCGTCGGCCGCCAGCGGCCACCGCTGCACGTCGGACGCGCCGCCGATCGGATCGATCCGGATCACCTCCGCGCCAAGCTGACTCAGCGTCATGCCACACAGCGGGGCGGCGACGAAGCTGGACACCTCGACGACGGTGAGTCCGCCCAGGGGACCGGTCACGTCACCCGCTCGAACACCGCGGCCAGGCCCTGGCCGCCGCCGATGCACATAGTCTCCAGCCCGTAGCGCGCCTCGCGGCGGTTGAGCTCGCGCGCCAGTGAGGCCAGCATCCGCCCACCCGTCGCGCCGACGGGATGGCCTAACGAGATGCCGGATCCGTGCACGTTCGTCCGCTCGTGGTCGGCCGCGCCGAAATTCCACTCCCGCATCACCGCAAGCGCTTGAGCGGCAAAGGCTTCGTTGAGTTCGATCAGGTCGATGTCGGACAGCCGCAGGCCGGCCTTGCGCAGCGCCGCCTCGGTCGCCGGTACGGGCCCGATGCCCATGACGTGGGGCGCCACTCCCGCCAGCCCCCATGACACCAGGCGGACCAGCGGGGTCAGACCGTATTCGGCGGCCTTCTCGGGTGTGGTCACCACGCACATCGACGCCGCGTCGTTTTGGCCGCTGGCGTTGCCGGCGGTGACGGTGGCTTCCGAATCCTGCTTGAGCAGAACGGGTTTGAGCTTGCCCAGCGACTCGACCGAGGTGTCGGCGCGCGGATGTTCGTCGGTGTCGATCAGTTCTTCACCGTGGCGCGTGCGGACGGTGACCGGGATGATCTCCTCGGCGAGAACCCCGTCCTTCTGCGCGGCCACGGCCCGCTGGTGTGACCGCACGGCGAGTTCGTCCTGTTCCAACCGCGGAATGCCGTACTGGCGACGCAGATTCTCCGCCGTCTCCAGCATGCCGCCGGGGACCGGGTGGTGACGGCCGCCGGCGGTGGTGCGTCCGCGGGCCAGCCCGTCGTGCACCTGGACCCCGCTTCGCGCGCCGCCCCAACGCATGTCGGTGGAATAGAACGCGACATTGCTCATGCTCTCGCAGCCGCCGGCGACCACCAGATCCTGATCGCCGCTGCCCACCTGCAGGCACGCCTGGATCACCGCCTGCAGGCCCGACCCGCAACGCCGGTCGACTTGCATGCCGGGCACCGTCACCGGCAGGCCGGCGTCCAGCGCCACGACGCGCCCGATCGCCGGGGCATCGCTGTTGGGATAGCAGTGGCCGAGGATCACGTCCTGCACCGCGTCGGGCGCCAGCCCGGTCCGCTCGAGCAACCCCTTCAGGGCGGTGACGCCCAGGTCGACGGCCGTCAGCGAGGAGAACATGCCGCCGTAGCGGCCGATCGGCGTGCGGACCGGTTCACAGATAACGGCTTCGCGTAGCGCGCTCATAGGTGTCGGCCGCCGGTGATCTCCATGACGGTGCCGGTCATGTAGGACGACAGGTCGGACGCCAGGAACAGCGCCACGCTGGCGACTTCGCTGGGCTCACCGGCCCGGCCCATCGGCACCTCGGCGACCTTCGAATCCCAAATACGTTGCGGCATAGCCTCGGTCATCGCCGAGCGGATCAAGCCGGGGGCGATCGCGTTCACCCGGACGCCCAAGTAGGCCAGCTCCTTGGCGGCCGCCTTGGTCATGCCGACGATGCCGGCCTTGGCAGCCGAGTAGTTGGTCTGCCCGACCATGCCGACCTTGCCCGACACCGACGACATGTTGATGATCGCGCCCCGCTTGTTTTCCCGCATGACCGCGGCCGCCAATCGGGTGCCGTTCCAGGTTCCCTTCAAATGCACGGCGATGACCTGATCGAACTGCTCCTCGGTCATCTTGCGCATCGTCGCGTCCCGGGTGATGCCCGCGTTGTTGACCATGATGTCCAGCCCGCCGAAACGCTCGACCGCGGTTTGGATCAGTTTTTCGACGTCGGATGCCTGCGTGACATCGCATTGGACCGCGACGGCGACGTCATCACCGCCGAGCTGTTTGGCCACCGCTTGCGTCGCTTCGAGATTGACGTCGCCGAGCACAACCCGCGCGCCCTCGGCGACGAAGCGCTCCGCGATGGCCAGCCCCAGCCCTTGCGCTCCGCCCGTGATTACCGCCGTCTGACCTGCCAACAACCCCACCTGGGTCACACATCCTTCACTGTCGTAGCCGCCGCCGGACACCCTCAGGGCAAATATCATATTTGATATAGGATCCTGCTCTGAACCGGGGTCTCCCCGACCAGGAGAGGAGCGTGCAGCCAATGGCAGCCACCGAATCCGCGGAAGTCAGCGACGAAGATTTTCGCGAGATCCTTGCCCAGACACGGCAATTCGTCCGCAGCGCCGTCGTTCCCCGCGAGCAGGAGATCCTCGACTCCGATCGCGTGCCGGACGACCTCCGCGACGAGGCGAAGAAGATGGGGCTGTTCGGCTACGCGATTCCCCAGGAGTGGGGCGGCCTGGGCCTCAATCTCATGCAAGACGTCGAGCTGGCGATGGAGCTGGGCTACACCTCGCTGGCGCTGCGGTCGATGTTCGGCACCAACAACGGCATCGCCGGACAGGTGCTGGTCGGCTTCGGCACCGACGAACAGAAATCCCGCTGGCTGGAGGCGATCGCGACCGGCGACGTCGTCGCCTCGTTCGCGCTGACCGAGCCCGGCGCCGGCTCCAACCCGGCCGGCCTGCGCACCAAAGCCGTTCGTGACGGGGATGATTGGGTGATCTCCGGGCAGAAGCGCTTCATCACCAACGCGCCCGTCGCCGACCTGTTCGTGGTGTTCGCGCGCACCCGGCCGGCCGACGACCGGGGACCCGGGATAGCCGTGTTCCTGGTGCCCGCGCACGCCGACGGCGTCGAAGTCGGCGCCAAGGACGCCAAGATGGGCCAGGAGGGCGCGTGGACCGCCGACGTCAGCTTCGACGACGTCCGGGTCGATGACGGCGCGCTGGTCGGTGGTAGCGAGGACATCGGGTATCGAGCGGCGATGACGTCGCTGGCGCGCGGACGGGTGCACATCGCCGCCCTCGCCGTCGGCGCCGCCCAGCGGGCGCTCGACGAATCGGTCGGCTACGCGGCCACCGCGACGCAGGGTGGGACGCCGATCGGAAGCTTCCAGTTGGTCCAGGCGATGCTCGCCGACCAGCAGACCGGCGTGCTGGCCGGCCGGGCGCTGGTGCGCGACGCCGCGCGGCAGTGGGTTACCGGCGAGGACCGCCGGGTCGCGCCGTCCGCGGCCAAGCTGTTCTGCACCGAAATGGCCGGCAACGTGGCGGACCTCGCGGTGCAGATCCACGGCGGCAGCGGTTACATGCACGGGGTCCCGGTCGAGCGCATCTACCGCGACGTGCGGCTGCTACGACTGTATGAGGGCACCAGCGAGATTCAACGCCTGATCATCGGGTCCAACCTCGTCAAAGCGGCGCAGCGATAAGGAGCAACTATGGGCGGCAAGCTCGCAGGCCGAGTGGCATTCATCACCGGGGCGGCCCGCGGTCAGGGCCGGGCGCACGCGGTTCGGCTGGCGCGGGAGGGCGCCGACATCATCGCCGTCGACATCGCCGGCAAGCTTCCGTCCTGTGTCCCGTACGACCCGGCGAGCCCCGACGACCTGGCCGAGACCGTTCGGCTGGTTAAGGAAACGGGCCGCCGGATCGTCGCCTCGGTCGTGGACACCCGCGACTTCGAGGCGCTTCGCCAGGCCGTCGACGACGGCGTCGCCGCGTTCGGGCGGCTGGACATCATCGTCGCCAATGCCGGCGTCGCCGCCCCGCAGGCCTGGAACGACATCACGCCGCAGGACTTCCGCGACGTGATGGACATCAACGTGACCGGCACGTGGAACACCGTGATGGCCGGCGCGGACAAGATCATCGAAGGGGGCCGCGGCGGCTCGATCATCCTGATCAGTTCCGCGGCCGGGATGAAGATGCAGCCGTTCATGGTGCACTACACCGCCAGCAAGCACGCCGTCACCGGGATGGCGCGCGCCTTCGCCGCCGAGCTGGGCAAGCATTCGATCCGGGTCAACAGCGTTCATCCCGGGCCGGTGAACACGCCGATGGGCACGGGCGACATGGTCGCGGCGGTGGGCAAGGCCATGGAGACCAACCCGCAGCTGTCCAGCGTGCTCACGCCGTTCCTGCCCGACTGGGTCGCCGAGCCGGAGGAGATCGCCGACACGGTCTGCTGGCTGGCCAGCGACGAGTCCCGCAAGATCACCGCCGCGCGGATCCCGGTCGATCAGGGCTCCACGCAGTACTGACCGGCGTGGGAATAGATTCCCGCGAGCGGCGATTGCAGGCCACATGAAAGCCTTCACCGAGAGCGAACGTCAGGAGTTTCTGGCCGGCAAGCACGTCGCCGTGTTGTCCGTCGCGGCCGACGGCCGGCCCCCGGCCAGCGTCCCGATCTGGTACGACTACACGCCGGGTGGGGACATCCGGATCATGACCGGGGCGTCGAGTCGCAAGACGCGGCTCATCGAGCGGGCCGGGGCGGTGACGCTCGTCGTCCAGCGCGAGGAGCCGCCGTATCAGTACGTGGTGGTCGAGGGCTCGATCGTCGACATCACCAATCCCGCTCCCCACGACGTCCAGGAGGCCATCGCCATCCGCTACCTCGGCGAGGAGGGCGGGCGGGCGTTCGTCCGCAGCATGGAGGGGGTGGAAGAGGTGATGTACACCATCCGCCCCGACCGCTGGCTGAGCGCGGACTTCACCGGCGACCTGTAGAGGTCTCAGCCGATCAGGTCCAGCGTCCCGAGCTCACGGATCGCTTGGCAGCCGCGGGTGAGCATGGTCAGCACCATGTCGTCACCACGGTCGGTCGCGGCGGCGAACGCGAACCCCAGCGCCGAGATCAGGGGTGCCTGCAACAACCCGAGACGGTAATCGCGCCAACACGTTTCGCGGTCGTAGTCGGCGACCCCCGACGTCGTCAAGGCGCGATGATAGTCGGTGACCAGACCCCCTTCGATGCTCGCGCGCAGCGCCGAATCGAGGCTGGTGGCGGTGAAGTAGGCGAGATCCCTGGCCGGTAGACCCACCCCGAGCGTCTGCCAGTCGACCACGCTGACCCGGGTTCGGTCCGGATCGAACAGCAGGTTGTCCAGGCGGTAGTCACCGTGCAGCAGGGCGAACCGGTCATACTCGGTCATCAGCCACGGGGTGACCAATCCCATTGCCGCACTGAAGGTATCGCGGTCTTCGGCGCTCATCCGATCGCCCAGTTTGTCGAGGGTGATGTCGGCGCTCATCTTCGCCACCTCGCCCATGCCGCCGGCGCCCGCCTCGTCGGGTCGGCCGAACGCGATGCCAGGGAAATCGAGCCAGAACGGATCGCACCAGCTGGGCGCGTGCAAGCCGGCGAGCGCGGTGACCGCGAGCCGCGCTTCGCGCTGCCCGCAACCGGCGAGCTGGTCGCCCTGCACGGCGGGCGCTTGATCGGCGAGGAGCAAGGCGAAATCCATTGCGTCCTCGGAGATCTCCGAGTAGTAGCACCGCGGCGTTGGCACCCGCACCCGGCCGGCCACGGACGCGTAGAACGCGCACTCGCTGCGATATCCGATGACGACCCGATCGCGGACGGTGTCGTCCTGGGCGGGCAACTTGATGACGAAGGTCTGGGGCAGGTCACCGGGGCTCCCGGCGTAGCGGGCGGTCACCCGGTAGGTCGCACCCGTCTGCCCGGTGCCGATCGCGACCACGTCGACGTCGGCAACCTCGACGGGTGCGCCGCCCCCACTGAGCGCGTTCGACAACCACTCCGGTGTCACGTCGCCCGGATACCGCGGAATCGACACCACAGCACTCATGAACAGCACGCCTCCTGTAACCGGGCCGCCTTGCCCGACTGACAAACTGTAAGGCATACCGCAAGAGCCGCGGTCAAGACCTAGCCGGAGCCGACCCGCCAGTCGGCGGCCTCGTGCTGCTGCCGCCAGAACTCGTCGAAACGCCCACCCGCCGCAAGCAATTCGTCGACCGTTCCGTCCTCGACAACTCGACCGCCATCGAGGAACAGGACTCGGTCGGCGTGGCTGATGCTGGCCAACCGGTGCGCGACGATCACCTGGGTGCGCGACCGCGGGTCGAGCGTGAGTGCGTCGACCACCGCCGCCTCGTTTTCGGTGTCCAGGGCGCTGGTGGCCTCGTCGACCAACAGCGTGGGCGCCGGTTTGAGCAGCGCCCGGGCGATGCTGACCCGCTGGCGTTCGCCACCGGACAACGCGGAGCCCGCTTCGCCGACGATCGTGTCGGCGCCCTCGGGCAGCCGGCCGATGAGTTCGTCGACGCGGGCCAGCGCCACGGCCCGCGTGAACTGCTCTGCGTCGGCGCCGGGATGCCCGGCTAACACGTTGTCCCGGATCGACCCGTGGAACAGGTAGGGGTGCTGGAACACCACGCTGCTGGCCGCCCGCCGCGATTCGGCGTCCAGCGTCGCCGCGTCGACACCGTCGATCAGGACCCGGCCGCGGGTCGGCTCGTGCAGCCCGGCGATCAGCGCCAGGATGGTGCTCTTGCCCGATCCTGACGGTCCGACGATCGCCGTCGTGCTGCCCGCCGCCAAGCTGAAGCTCACCCCGTCCAGCACCGGGGCGGTCGCGCCGTCGTAGCCGAACGTGACGTCGTCGAATTCGATCCTTGGCGCCGTCGCGGCGGGCAGCCTGGCGGACCCGGCGTTCAGCACCGGCGCCGTGAGGACCGAGCGGATGCGGCCGAGCGTGGCGCGGGTGCTTTCCAGGGCCGGCGCCAGTTCGCTGATCGTGGTGAACGGCTCCAGGTAGCGCACGATGACGACGATCAACGCGATGGCCTCGGGCACGGTGACCGTCTTGTTGATGGTCAGCGCCGCGGTCGCCCCCGCCAGCAGGATGAGCGAGAGCTGGCTGGCCAGGCTGAACAACAGCTGGCCGGGAATCTGCATGGCCAGTAACCGCATGGTCGCCCCGCGCTGCGCGGCCAGCGCGTCGCCGACCAGGCTGCGCGCCGGCTCGACCCGCCGGGCGGCCCGCAACGCCTGCTGGGTGCGCGCGAATTCGATGATCCGTTCGGTGAGCGCGCTGTTGGCTTCGTCGGCGGCGGCGTCGGCGCGCCGCGCCAGTCGCGACGACGCCCACAACGCACCCAGCAGCAGCGGCACCCCGCCCAGCGCGGCCACGCCGAGCTGCCACGAGATAGGGAGCAACGTCAGCCCGATGGCGGCGGGCAGCAGGATGGCGGAGGTCAGCGGCGTCAGCAGGTTGACGACGAGGCCGACCAGTTCGGGACCGGTCGCGGCGATCGCCTGCCGTGCCGTCGCGGTGTGCTCGGCGGTGAACCAGTCCAGCCGCACCGAAGGCAACCGGTCCGCCACGTCGTGCTGGCTGTGATCGAGCACGGCGAACCCCAGGTCGAAGCCGATGCGTGCCGTCGCGGTGTCGATCACCCATCCGAGCACGGTGGCGGCGGTGAGCCAGCCCAGCCACCCCAGCGCGTGGTGCGGGGCGTCGCCGAACAGCGCGCCCACCAATGGCACCAGCAGCACCGCGGCCGCCGCGCGGACCACCACGGAGAGCAGCGCGAGCACGGTGTAGGCGCTGACCCTGGCGCGGCGATCCGCCGGCACCAGGTGTAACCACGTGCGGATCATCGCGCCCCCTCCCGAGCCGGGCTGGCCGCGACCGGGTCTCGTCGGCCGCCCTCCCAGAGCCGTCGGTAGCGGCCGTCGGCGGCCAGCAACTCCTCGTGCGTGCCGCGTTCGGAGATCCGCCCGTGGTCGAGCACGACGATCTGGTCGGCGCCGGTGACGGTGTGCAATCGGTGGGCGATCACCAGCACGGTGCGATCCCGCGTCAGCCGGTTGAGCGCCTGCTGCACAAGGTATTCCGATTCCGGGTCGGCGAACGCGGTGGCCTCGTCGAGAATGAGCACCGGCGTGTCCGCCAGGATCGCGCGGGCGATCGTGAGCCGTTGCCGCTCCCCACCGGAAAAGCCGCTGCCCGCGCCCAGCACGGTGTCGTAGCCGTCCGGCAGTCGCATGATGCGGTCGTGGATTCGCGCTCGGCGCGCCGCCTCCTGAATCTGGGTCGCGCTGGCATCGGGGACGGCCAGCGCGATGTTGTCGGCGACGGTGCCGTGCACCAGTTGCGTCTCCTGCAGGACGAACCCGACGTTCGCGTAGAGCTCATCGGCGGTCATCGACCGGATGTCGCGGCCCCCAACGCGTATCGAGCCCCCTTCGACGTCGTGGAACCGGGCCAACAGAGCGGCCAGCGTCGACTTCCCGGAGCCCGACGGGCCGACGAGGGCGGTGACGGTGCCGGGCCGCAGCGCCAACGACACGTTCTGGATCACCGGGACGCCCGGGCGGTAGCCGAAGCCGACGTCGTCGAATTCCACGGTCGCCGACCGATCGCCGGACTGGTCGTGCCCGCAGACGTCGAGTTCGGGCTCGTCGAGGGCGTTCTGCAGGCGGCGGGCGGCCAGCATGCCGGCGCTGATGCCACCCACCCCGTATGCGATTCCCAGCAGCCGGGCGCCGAATGTGGTGCCCAGCAACAGGAATGGCAGCAAATTGACCGGATCCATTCGGCCGCTCACGGTCAGCAGGGTGCCGGTGAGCACGATCAGCCACAGGAAGGTCGAGGGCCGGGTGACCAAATCCATCAGCGTCTTCTTGCCCGCCAGCGGCCGCTGCCAGGAGACGAGGAATTCGATGTAGGAGTCCAGTTGGCGCCGGAAGCTGGATGCGGCCGCCCCGCCGAAGACGCGGATCACCGGTTGGCCCTCCAGGTAGGCGCCGGCCTCGCCGGTCATCTTCTCCGCCCAGCGCTGTGATTGCGGGATGCGCGGGCCGGACTGGATGGTGAGCGAAGACGTCAGCACCAGGTACACCAGGACGGGCAGGAACAGCACTAGCGCCACCCGCCAGTCGACGGCGAACAGGTAGGCCAGCACGGCCAGCGGCGCGATGATCGCCGCGACCGCGTCGGGGATCGCGTGGGTGACCAGATAGTGCAGCGACAGCGTGTCGTCGTGCAGCAGCTGCTTGATCGAGCCGGATCCGCGCGCGGTGAACCAACCCAGTGGCAGCCGAGACAGCTTGCGCAGCAAGCGGGAACGCAGGTCTGCGGCGAACCGGGCGTCGACGACGTGCAGCCACAGCGTGAGCGCCGCCCCGAGCACGGTGCCGGTTCCCAGCAGCGCGACGGCCGCGATCCCGACATCCCAGAGCCGTGGGGCCGGCGCCCCGGAAACCAGCAGTCGGGCCAGCTCGACCAGGAGCACGAACGGTGCCAGCTGCACCAGCGTGATGACGGCCTGCAGCACCCCGGACAGGATCAGCGCCGAGCGCAGCGGCGCGAGCAATCTGCCGGCACCCTGGGCTCGCCAGCTGCCGCGCGCCGCGGCGACGGGCGCCGGACTGTGCGGCTCCGGTGATGAAACTCGTTCGGGGGCAATCTCATTGGGTTCGGGCCCATCGCTGCGGCGGGTGCCCATCGCCCGTCCGGCGCTCCAATAGGCCTGGGCGTGTACCTCGGACTTGGGGAAGCCGAATTCGTCGCGCAGCCGCGTTCGCACGTGCTTGAGCACGGTGGCCTCGGGCGTCGCCCACGCGTACCAGTTGGACCAGTCCCGGCTATCGATCGCCGCGGCAAGGGATTTCTCGTCATGGCGGACCACCCAGTGCACGCGCAATCGGGGATGCTGGGCGATAGGTATCAGGACGTCGTGGTCGTCGTGTTGCTCGAGATACATCTCGATCGGCACTTCGTCGGGGACGACGCCGATGATGCCGTTCATCCCCGGGATCGACGCGGAATCCCCGATCAGCAGGTAGCCGGCTGGTTGTTCGTCCGGCGCGTCGAAGCGCGACGAGCCCATCAGCGCCATGACGGCGATGGTGGCGCCGGGTTGCACGGTGCGTGCCCATTTCGACGCCGGGCCCGCGGGTTCGTGCAGCACGATGTCGACGGCGAAGCGGCCCTCGGGGACGTCGGCCTCGGAAATCGTGTAGGCGCGCTGGAATTCGGTGTTGGATCCGTCCGGGTCCGGGAACCAGAACCGCAGCCAGGCCGCGGGTTCGGCGTCCACGTCTTCGAACAAGGTCGGCGATGTCATTCGCACCCGCACGAAATGCGGTGCGATCTGGACGGTTTCGATCACGGTTGCGGTGTGGTCGCGGGCGCCGAAGCTTCGCAACATCACGCCGGAGAGTCCGCGCGCCATCACCGGTCCTTTCCCGCGGCGCTCAGCTCCGCGGCGACGTCAACGAACGGGCCGGCGGGCGGCCCCTTCGCTGAATACGCTACCGCCCACAAACTAAGGGTTGCCTTACCAAAGGTCAAACCCGGGTGGCCGGAGCCGGCTCGGTAGCCTGGTGGCGTGAGCGGTGAATCGGTTCCGCCGGTGTTGCTCTACGACGGCGTCTGCGGCGTGTGCAATGCGGCGGTGCGCACGGTACTTCGGTTCGACCGCGCTGGCACCCTGCGCTTCGCGGCCCTGGACAGCGACTACGCCCGCGCGGTCTTCGCTCGGCACCCGGCCATGGAGGGCGTCGACTCCGTGGTGTTCGTCGATGAGCCGGGCCGGCCCGGCGAACGGGTAGCCGTCCGATCCGCCGCCGCGCTGCGCGTGGTGGATTACCTCGGCGGGCCGTGGAAGCTGTTCGGAATGGCCCGCATCATTCCGGCTCCGGTGCGCGACTGGCTCTACGACAAGTTCGCCGGCATCCGCTATCGCGTCTTCGGCAAGTACGACACGTGCCCGTTGCCGCCGCCGCAGGTTCGCGCCCGCTTCCTGGACGCCTAGCTGTACTGACCACGGACGTTGGTGACGGCGTGGCGTGGTGACATGACGAAGACCTCCGAGTGAAGTGCGAGCTGTCTAGGAACGC
>NZ_LATC01000120.1:0-12807 GCF_001414075.1 Mycobacterium sp. UM_11
AGATGTGTATAAGAGACAGGACCAACTCCGCGAACGGGACGGTGAACAGCAGGATCCACACGCCGTGCATGAATGCCGAGGCGCGCGATTTGGCGCCCGCGTTGACGTTGGTCGAGCTGCGGACGATGACGCCGGTGACCGGCAGCCCGCCGATGGTGCCCGACACGATGTTGGCCGCGCCCTGGCCCACCAGCTCACGGTTGAAGTCGGTGCGCGGCCCGTTGTGCATCCGGTCGACCGACACCGCCGACAGCAGGCTCTCGACGCTGGCGATCAGCGCGACGGTGATCACCCCGATGGCCACCGCGCCCCAGTTGTCGTGCGGAATGTCGGGCAGCTGCAGCGCATCCAGCGGCGAGCCGTCGAGATCGATCCGTCGCACGTGGAACGGGAAGACGACGGACACGAGCGTCACGACGACGATGGCGACCAGGGGGCCCGGGACCCGGCGCACCTTGGCCGGAACCCAGCGCCAGGCGACCAGGATGGCGATCACCAGCACGCCGAGGATGACCCCGGGCCGGTGCGAGTCGATGATCTGTCCCGGCAGCCCGATCAGGTTGTGCCAGGCCGTGCTCTTGGATTTGCCGCCCAGCAGCACGTGCGCTTGCTGCAGCGCGATCGTGATGCCGATGCCGGCCAGCATCGCGTGCACCACCACCGGCGAGATCGCCAGGGCCGCCCGCGCGACGCGGCTGAGCCCCAGCAGCACCTGCAGGACGCCGGCGGCCACGGTGATCAAACAGGTTACGCCCCAACCGAAGTCGGACACCAGGTCGGCCACGATCACCGTCAGTCCGGCCGCCGGCCCACTGACCTGCAGCGGCGACCCACCGATCGCGCCGACCACGATCCCCCCGACGATCGCGGCGATCAGGCCGGCGAGCACCGGTGCGTTGGAGGCGATCGCGATCCCCAGCGACAGCGGGAGCGCGACCAGGAAGACGACGAGCGACGAGGGCAGGTCGTGCCGGATGATCGATCGCACCCGATCTTTCCGCGAGTTGGTGCCCTGATCCTGAGGTTTATCGCCGAGCTTTTCGATGTTTCGCATCGGTCTCGTCCCTCGTTAGGAGTTAGCGGGGGATGTTCCGAGATCCGCCCCGTATTGCGTTGTATTACGTCGGCGTAACACCTTGGCGCACAGTAGGTTACGACCCGGCCGGACCCACAGGAACATGGCCGGGAACCCCTGGCTGCCTGATTGACGGTATTTTGCTGGCAAACCGAGGGTCAAGCGGACGGGCCGGGCCCATAGAGAATGCAAAGATTTGAATTTGGCCGGCGGAAGATGGCCACGTCAGAAACCCGAGCCGTGCACCTCGTGTCCGGGCATCTCGACCATCAGGCCGCGGTAGGCGTCCTCGACCGTCGAACCGTGGTTGATCACCGCGTCGACTTCGCGGGCGATCGGCATGTTCAGGCCGAACTCGTTGGCGAACTCCATGATCACGCTGGCCGCTTTGACGCCCTCGGCGACCTGGTTCATCGAGGCGATGATCTCGTCGATCGGCTTGCCGGCGCCCAGTTGCTCGCCCACGTGGCGGTTGCGGCTGCGCTGGCTGGTGCACGTCACGATGAGGTCGCCCAGGCCGGCCAGGCCGGGGAAGGTATCGGGATTGCCGCCCACGGCCACACCCAGCTTCGTCATCTCGCGCAGCGCGCGGGCGATCACCAGCGCGCGGGTGTTCTCCCCGATGCCCAGCGAGTAGCCCATTCCCACCGAGATGGCATAGACGTTCTTCAGCGCCCCGGCCATCTCCACCCCGATGACGTCGTCGGTGGTGTACACCCGGAAGCGCCGGGTGCGAAACAGCCCGGACAGCCGGGTCGCCAGATGCTGGTCGGGCATGGCCAGCACCGCCGCGGCGGCGTAGCCCTCGCCGACCTCGCGGGCGATGTTCGGTCCCGCCAGGATGCCCGCCGGATGACCCGGCAAGACCTCCTCGATGATCTGCGACATCCGCATGTTGGTGCCCTGCTCGAGCCCCTTGACCAGCGACACCACCGGCACCCAGGGCCGCAGTTCCTTGGCCAGCTCGGTCAGCACCCCCCGGAACCCGTGTGAGGGCACGCCCATGACCACGACGTCGGCGCAGCTCGCCGCCTCGGCGAAGTCGGTGGTGGCGCGCAGGGTGTCGCTCAGCACCGCCTCGTCGCCGAGGTAGCGGCTGTTGCGGTGATTCTCGTTGATGTCCTTGGCGGTCTCCTCCGAGCGCACCCATTGCAGCGTCGGCCCTCGTCGCGCGCAGATGGAGGCCACCGTGGTCCCCCAGGAACCGCCACCGAGGACAACGACCTTGGGTTCGCGCATCTGTGCTGCCATGGCGATCAGCGTATTGCCGTCACCGGACATTTAGTAGGAGTTCACGAAGTTCCGCCGGCAGTCGCGTGGCGCTCAGCCCGCCAGGGGTGCGCGCTCGGCGACCCGGCCGAACACCATGGCCTCCTCGATGCGGTCGAAGCGGTAGTCGATGGCGTCGGCGAGGTAGTTCTGCCGCACGTTCCACGGCCGCTTGGTTCCCGATTTCGGCAGCGCATGCACCGACCGCAACACGTAGCCGGCGTTGATGTCCCAGGACGGCTTCTCGGCCATCGGTTCGTTGCCGCGATGCGGGTAGGCGTGCGTGTAGCCGTGAGCGGCCATGTGCGCCAGCAGCTTTGCCGTTGCCCGGGCGGTGATGTCGGCGCGCAGCGTCCACGATGCGTTCGTGTAGCCGACACACCAGAACAGGTTGGGCACGTCCTCGAGCATGTGTGCCTTATAGACGAAGCGGTCGTTGGTCTTGATCTCGTTGCCGTCCAGGCTGATTGCCGTCCCGCCCAGCGCCTGCAGCTGCAGCCCGGTGGCGGTGACGATGATGTCGGCGTCGAGGTGTCCGCCGGACTTGAGCGCGATGCCGGTGGCGTCGAAGTGGTCGATGTGGTCGGTGACCACCTCGGCTCGGCCGGCGGCGATGGCGTTGTACAGGTCGGCGTCCGGGATCAGGCACATCCGCTGGTCCCACGGGTTGTAGCGCGGCTTGAAGTGGGTGTCGACGTCGTAGCCGTCGGGCAGGCTGCTGATCGCCTTGCGCCGCAGTAGCCAGCGCACGAGGCCCGGCGCCTTGCGGGACAGGGCGAAGAACACCGCTTCGGTCAGCGCGCTGTACATCCGCACCACCAGGTGAGCCGGCTTGCGCGGCAACACCTTACGGGCGACGGCCGCGACCTTGCCGTACTTGGACGCCGAGATGAGGTACGTCGGCGAGCGTTGCAGCATGGTCACTTTGGCGGCCCGGTCCGACAGCGACGGCAGCAGCGTGACCGCGGTGGCCCCGCTGCCGATCACCACGACCTGCTTGCCGGTGTAGTCCAGGTCTTCGGGCCAGTGCTGCGGATGCACCACGGTGCCCCCGAACGCCTCGATGCCGGGGAAGTCGGGGGTGTAGCCCTCGTCGTAGTTGTAGTAGCCGCTGCCGAAGAACAGGAACCGGCCGCGGTACAGCTTCCGCGCGCCGTCCTGCTCGACCGTCACCGTCCAGGTGTCGGTGGACGAATCCCAGTCGGCCGAACGGACGTAGCTGTCGAACCGAATGTGGCGATCGATGCCGTACTTGCGCGCCGTGGCGGCCAGGTACTCGCGGATGTGGACGCCGTCGGCCACCCCCTCCTTGCGGGTCCACGGCTCGAACGGGAAGGACAGGGTGAAGATGCTGCTGTCCGAGCGAACCCCGGGGTAGCGGAACAGGTCCCACGTACCGCCGATTCGCGCGCGCCGCTCCAGGATCGTGTAGCTGAGCTGCGGGTTGCGCTCGCCGATCCGATAGGCCGCGTCGATGCCGGAGATGCCGGCGCCGACGATGATCACGTCGGAGTAATCGGCTTCGCTAGGGGTCATCGTGAACCTCGCTCACATCGTGGACTGGTCACCAGATTAGGCACCCACCGGTTGGCCGGGCCAGGAATCCCTATGCCGGCTCCATCAGCACGTCGACGTGCAGCGGCGCGCACCGGTCGATCAGCCAGAGCTGGTCGGCGGGGCTGGCGAAGATCCGCGCGTGCGTCGGATCCTGATCGAAGGCCGCAGCGCACCTGTCGCCGAAGAAGACGTAGGCCTTGGAGTCGTTGCACTGCCGCGACATCCACACCAGCCCGTCCAGCCCGGCGCCGTGCGCGGCTTCGGCCCAGCGCACGGTTGTGGCGTAGCTGGAGGCCGGGCTCGCCGTGAGCTCGGCGGCGGTCACCTTCAGGCGCCGGAGCCCGGTGCCGTGCAGCACGCCCAGGCGCACGGATCGGGTGACCTTGAGGCGGACGAGCACCTTGTCGGCGTATTGGTCGTAGGGCAGCAGCCCGCCCTCGGCCGGGATGTCGTGCAGCAGCGTCTCGGCGATGGCCGCGTCCTCGGTGTCGGCGGCGTACATGATCGGCACCACGGGGTCGCCGAAGAAGCCGAAGCGGGTGCGCGCGCCGATCCCGGGATTGAAGTCGGTGGCGGTGCGCGTCGCCGAGAGCACGCGGTAGAGCAGGTGGCCCGCCGGCAGGGTGGCGGTGGCCGGGTCGAACGGGTCGGGTGGTCGTTTCACCACGAAACGGCCATGGCCTCCGCGGCGACCGCGACGACGCGGTCCGGATCGGTGCCGAGGCGGTCGACGGGACGCTCGGAGTCCAGATAGGTGGTGGGGGAGCACAGCCACTGCACCAGGCCGGCCTCCGACCAGCCGTTGTCCTCGGCGACCTCGCGCAGCCGGGCGATGACCGGCAACGGCTTGCCGTCCGGGCCGAACTGGAACCCGGGGTAGGCCAGGTAGGTGCCGCGCCGCACCGCGACCAACGCCCCGTTGCGGTGCGCGGTGGTGGCCAGGTTGCGCGGCGCGCTGGACCGCGACCCCATCCGCTTGCCGGCGTCGGTGCTGCTCAGCATCCCGAACTCGTCCTCGATGCGGGCGTACAAATTCTGCTCGGCCTGCACCGCGCGCGCCACGGCGGGCTCGGTGTAGACCGCGACCGACGACAACGCGTCGCCCACGGCGCGGGCGCTTTCACGCAGCCGCTCGTGCGCGGTGGCCAGCTCGGCGACGGTGGTCATGGGATTCGCTCCAAAGTTCGGTTCGTGCAGTTCATCCTACTGCACGAACCGAACGTATGGGGCTAGCGGTAGTTGACGAACTGCAGCGCGACGTCCAGGTCGGCCTGCTTGAGCAGCGCCTGGACGGCCTGCAGGTCGTCGCGCTTTTTGCTGCTGACGCGAATCTCGTCGCCCTGGATCTGGGTCTTGACGGATTTGGGACCCTCGTCGCGGATCAGCTTGGTGATCTTCTTGGCGTTCTCGCTGGTGATGCCCTGCTTGATGGTGCCGTTGACCTTGTAGGTCTTGCCGGACGCCTGCGGCTCGCCGGCGTCGAAGGCCTTCATCGAGATGTCGCGCCGGATCAGCTTCTCCTTGAAGACGTCGACGGCGGCCTTCACGCGCTCCTCGGTGGACGACGTCAGCTCGATCGCCTCGTCGCCCTTCCATGCGATCGTGGTGTCGGTGCCGCGGAAGTCGAAGCGAGTGGCCAGCTCCTTGGCGGCCTGGTTGAGTGCGTTGTCGACCTCTTGGCGCTCGACTTTGCTGACAATGTCGAACGATGAGTCCGCCATTCGATCCGTCCCTTCATCCGGTGATGGCCGTTTGTGCTTTGTCTACCCCCTCGTTGTAACCTGTCTGGCGGCAGGTTGCCCGAGCGGCCAATGGGAGCGGACTGTAAATCCGTCGCGAAAGCTTCACAGGTTCGAATCCTGTACCTGCCACCAAGGTTCGCTAGAGCGGCGACACTTTCGACCCGTCGTCGATCCGCACGTCGCGGCCGGCGCCCGCGGACACCGTCGCCGCCTCGCCGCGGGCCAGCCCCACCGTCGCGACGATCACCAACACCGCGGCCACCGCGAGCACCACCCAGTCGAAGCCGTGGGCGTCCAACGTCTCGCCGAGCACGGTGATCCCCAGCACCGCGCCCACGATGGGCTTGGCGGCGATGATCGTCGGCAGCGAGGCCGTCAAAGCGCCTGCGCGGTAAGCCGATTGGTGGATGATCATGCCGGCCACCGCGCAGAACACCCAGCCGTACACCTCGGGCCTGGTCCACAACTGTTCGGGGTTGTGTTCGATGATGTCGACAACGCCCTTCATCAGCACCGCGAACACCGCGAGCAGTGAACCGGCGACCGCCGCGAGCAACAGCGCGGCCACCGGGCGATCCGACCAGATCCGGGCGCCCACCATCGCCAACAACAGCGGCGGGGTCATCGCCACCGCGACGATCAGCCAGACCTGGGCCGCCGCGCGTTGCTGGCCGCCGGTCGGATCACCGACCGCGATGACGACCACCAACGCCGCGGTGAGTAACACCGCCCACGTCCACTCCCCGCGGGTGACCGGGTGGCGGCTCATCCGCGCATAGATCGGCAGGGCGAACAGCAACGAGGTCACCTGCAGCGACATCACGAGCAGCACCGAGCCCTTGTCCAGGGCCGCGGCCAGCAAAACGTAGCTGGCGATGTCGCCGAGTCCGCCCAGCAACCAACGCCTGTCGCGCAACAACATGCCGAACAGCGCCAGGTGACCGACCGGTTTGTCGGTGACCTCCTGCGCGGACCGCTGGCGGACCACGTTGCCGATCGCCGACGCCAGCGCGGCAAGGAGGGCAAGGATCGCCGCCATATCAGTGTCCGACATGGGTTACCTCCTCGCGTGGGCGTCGCTGCATGGATTTGCTCACCAATCTAGCCGGGCTACGGCGAACCGCCCGCCGAGCGCGTCATCAGAGCGGGAAAGCGGTGCCTGTGAGCCGCTCGGAAAGTTCCCACAGCGCCGTCGCCGTGCCCGCCCGCTTGGCCGGCCAGTTGCGCCACGTCGGCTGGGTGCGGCCATACAGGCCGAACCGCGGGCCGACGAAGGTGTCGCCCGGCAAATCCTGGGACACCGCGAACAGCGTCTGCCGGGCACCGAAGTCGGCGTCGGTGGACACGATGCGATCCACGGCCAACACCGCCGCGTCGCCGAATTTGCGGCCCGAGTTGCCCTGAAGGTTCGTGTGCGACCAGCCGGGATGGGCGGCCAGGGCGCGCAGCGCAGAACCGGCGGCCTCGAGGCGCCGCTGCAGTTCGCTGGTGAACAGCAGGTTGGCCAGCTTGGACTGGCTGTAGGCCAGCCACGCCGAATACGGGCGGGATTGAAAATTCAGGTCTTTGAGGCTGATGTAGCCGAAGTGGTGCATCAGCGAGGACACCGTCACCACCCGGTCGCCGAGCTTGGGCAGCAGCAGGTTGGTCAGCGCGAAGTGGCCCAGGTGATTGGTGCCGATCTGGCCCTCGAAGCCGTCGACGGTGACGGCGTGTTTGGTGGCCATGATGCCGGCGTTGTTCACCAGCACGTCAAGGGCGCCCATCTCGTCGGCGAAGCGCCGCACCGAACTGAGGTCCTGCAGGTCGAGTTGGCGCACCTCGACCTCACCGGTCATCCGTTCGGCCGCGGCCTTGCCCTTCTCGGTATTGCGCACCGCCAGGACGACGCGGGCGCCCACCCGTGCCAATTCGCGGGCGGTGGCCTCGCCCAGTCCGGCGTTGGCCCCGGTGATCACGACCGTGCGTCCGGCGAACGAGGGCAGATCTGCTGCGGTCCAACCAGGCATGGCAGCCACCCTAACGACGTGATCCCGCCCACCGGAACGCCGCAGGTATCGTGCGTGGGATGGCCGGCGGGATCCCATCTGAGCGGATGTACCTGGGGGTCATCGTCAATCCGCTCGCGCGCAGGAATCGCCGCGCGCGGGGCGACCGCGTGGCGGAATTGCGCCGCATCGTCGGCCCATGGGGCGAGGTTCACGAAACCTCCTCGATCGAGGACCTGGGCAAGACCCTGGACGAGCTGCGCCCGCGGGTCACTCACCTCGTCGGGGACGGCGGCGACGGCGCGCTGCACTGGTTGATCAACGAAATCGAGCGCGGGGAAAGCGATTCCGAGCGCTGGCCGACGTTCGTGCCCACCAACGGCGGCAGCGTCAACGCCGTCGCGCGCAAGGCGCGGGTGCGTGGCCGCCCCGACGCCATCGTCCGGGCGCTGGCCGCCGCCGCCGAGGCCCAAAGGCCGCCGGCCGAGCTGCACCTCGACACGTTGCGACTCGACGGCGAAACCGAGGACGGCGCCGCGTTCCATCGCCTGTGTTTCGGGCTGGCCGCCGGGGGAGTCGGAAACCGGTTCTACGACATGTATTACGGAAAAGCCGAACACGGCCGCGGCGAGGTTGTGAAGGTGATCGGCCGCTCGTTCCGCGACTATCTGGCGTCCAAGGTCGGCCGTTCGCCGGCCGCCAGTTACTCGTCGGTGCTGTTCACCCCGACGCGTGCCCGGGTGGTCATCGACGGCGAGGAGGTTCCGTCGCGGACGCACCGCGTGCTGCACGCGGGTGCGATCGATCTGCGAATCGGGGGGCCGTTCCGCCTTTTCCCGAAGGCCGAGAATCCCGGCGCGCTGCATTTTCAGGCCGGCGAAATCCGGCCCTCGAGGATCGTCGTGCAGCTGCCGGCGGCGCTCACCAACGGCACGCTGCGGGGCCCCGGCGTGCGCGACGTCAACGGTCGCGAAATGGTCATCGAGGCGGAGGGGGAGCCTCTTTCCCCGATCATCGACGGCGAACGGTTCGTCGGGGTCGTCCGGCTGGTGGCCCGCGCCGGCCCGCGGATCCGCGTCGCCCGGATCGGCTGAGTCCGTACCTCAGTAGTTCCGGAGCCGGGACCGCGAAATGGCGGTCTTGTAAACGGCTCAATGCCCTTTGCGGTGCGGATACGAAATGACACAAAGAAACACCTAGCGGCAAAAGGATAGCCATTCATGATTATCGCAATTGCGTAAGTCAGTATCCACGCCTTTGAGGAGGCAGCCCGCCGAGAAATCCAAGGTGATAGGCGTAACTGAGATACTGAAGTCCGTAGTTGCTGAGCTGGCGAGTGCCCATTCGCGGCGGTGGATTGGCCAATGCTGTGAAATTAATGTGTCATGCCGGAAAATGCCGCTCCTCGCTTTGCTTGGCGGCCATCCGCGGCGCTACATTGGGCGTTATCAATTGATACGAAACTTCTTATGGCTCATAGTGGACCCGGAAGGGGGTGGCTCCTGCCATGGAGACGCTCATTGATCACCTGCACATGCGGGAAAACCAGACACCGGACAAGACCCTCTTCCGCTTCCTCGACGACGAGGGCCGCGAGCAGGAGCACTACACCTACCGCGGCTTCGCGGAGCGCACCCGGGAGCTGGCCGCCTACCTGTCGACGGAAGCCGGTCTGCGCCAGGGCGATCGCGCGCTGCTGGTCTACCCGCCCGGCCTGGAAATGATCGCGGCGTTCTACGCCTGCGCCCGCATCGGGGTGATCGCCGTGCCGGTCAGCCCCCCGCTGCCGATGTCGTTCGAGTCGGGATTGGCCAAACTCGCCTTCATCGCGCGGGACTGCCAGGCCAAGGCGGTGTTGTCGACCAAGCAGTTCGAGTACGACTACCGCTTGCTGCTCAACCACTTCGACGGCGGGTCGGCCTGGCCGGAGGCCCAGCGGCCGCCGGAACTGCCCTGGTTCGGGACCGACGGCACGCAGGAGTTCGGCGGCGCCCATGTCCCGGACACGCCCGGGCCGGTGCTCTTCCTGCAGTACACCTCCGGGTCGACCAGCGATCCCAAGGGCGTGGTCGTCAGCCACGCCAACGTGATCGCCAACGCCTCGGCGTTCAAGGGCGGCGAGGTGCTGGTCAGCTGGCTGCCGCAACACCATGACATGGGCCTGATCTCCGCCTACCTGTTCATCCTGCTGGTCGGCGGCACCACGCACGCGATGTCGCCGCTGGACTTCCTGAAGCGGCCGTCGGCGTGGCTGCGGCTCATCAGCGACGTGCGCGCCACCCACACGCCGGTGCCCAACTTCGCCCTCGAGTACTGCCTGCGCGAGGACAAGCTGCCCACCTCCGAGCTGGCCGGGGTCGACCTGAGCAGCCTGGAGAGCATCGTCGTTGGCGCAGAGCCGTTGCGCGCCAGCACTTTTGCGCGGTTCCGGGAGCGTTTTGCGCCCTACGGCCTGGAGCCCAACGCGCTCACCGGCGCCTACGGCATGGCCGAGAACACCCTGATCGTATCGCTTCGCGGACGCCAGACCCTGGCGCTGAACAAGCGCGCGCTGGAGCGCAACCTGGCGCGGGTCGAAAAGGCGCAGCCGGAGAACAGCAACCAGGCGCCGGTGGTGAGCTGCGGCAAGCCCATCGACGGCAACGTGGTGCGAATCGTGGATCCGGAATCCGGGCAGGCCCTCGGCGAGGGCCGGGTCGGCGAGGTTTGGCTGGACGGACCGTCCAAGGGCGGCGGCTACTGGAACCGCCCCGAGCTGACCGCGGAGGCGTTCGCGGCCCGCATCCCCGGCGACACCGAGCACAGCTATCTGCGCACCGGCGACCTCGGATTCCTTTACGAGGGCGAGCTTTTCGTCTGCGGCCGCAGCAAGGACCTCATCATCGTGCGCGGCGTCAACTGCTACCCGTCGGACATCGAGGCCATCGTCGAGCGGTCGGCCCCGCAGGTCCGCGGCGGCTGCGTCGCCGCCTTCGCCGTGGAGCGCGACGATTCCGAGGTGCTGACCGTGGTGGCCGAGGTGCGCGACCCCGACGCGCTGCCGGACGGCAAGGCGCTGGCGCGGGCCATCCGCCGGCACGGCCACATCGACCCGCACACCATCGCGTTCGTGCCGCCGCACACCATTCCCAAAACCACATCGGGGAAGATCAGGCGATCCTCGACCCGGCAGCTCTGGGTGGGCGGCGAGCTACCCGTGCTGGCGACCTACACGCACCCGACGCACGACGGATCCGAGCTCACCGGGGGCCCGCTGGACCGGTTCCGCAACCTGATCGAGAGCTACGACCTCACCGGCGACGAGGACTGCTCCTTCGCCGACCTCGGCATCGACTCGCTCGCGCTCGCCGAGTTGCGCGCCGACCTGCAGGCCCTGCTCGAAGAGCACGGCGCCGGGGAGCTGGCCGAGGAGGTGAACACCCGCCTGCTGCAGCGGCTGACGGTCGCCGAGTTCTTCGCGCTCATGCGGCAGTTCGGTGCCGGCTCGGGACAGCCGCTGGACGCGCTGCGTCAGGCGCTGGACAAGATTTCGGCCGAGTACGAGGCGTACGAGACGGCGCGGATGCGGGCCGACGCGCGGCTTCCCCTGCCCGCGCTGCCGCCGGCGCGGCCGGGCGCGCCCACCGACATCCTGCTGACGGGCGCGACCGGTTTCCTGGGGCCGTTCCTGGTCGCCAGCCTGCTCGGCCGGACGTCGTTCACCGTCCACGCGCTGATTCGCGCCACGGACTCCGCGCACGGGCTGGACCGCATCGTCGCGTCCCTGCGCAAGGCCAAGTTGTGGTCCCCGGCGCTGGAGGCCGAGGTTCGGCGGCGGGTGCGCGTCGTCTGCGGCGACCTGGCCGAGCCACAGCTGGGCCTCGGCGAGGAAGGTTTCCAGCGACTTGCCGAGACCGTCGACGCCGTTGTCCACAACGGCGCCCTGGTCAACTACGTCAGGACCTACGACGCCCTGCGACCCGCCAACGTGATCGGCACGCACGAGCTGCTGCGCCTGGCAATGACCGCCCACCGCAAGGCATTTCACCTTGTCTCCAGCACCTTCATCTACGGCTGGAGCGTGAAGCCGGTGGTCGGCGAGTCCGACGCGAACCTGGAGATGAACGCCCTGGACTTCGGCTACTCGCAGACCAAGTGGGTGGCCGAGCAGCTGGCGTTCGCCGCCCAGCGCCAGGGGCTCGACGTGCGCATCTTCCGGCCGTCGCTGATCTCACCGACCGGGGCGGGCTTCGGCAGCGGTGACGACATCCTGGTGCGCACGGTGGCGTTCATGATCGAGCACGGCGTCGCCGCCAACGCGCTCAACCAGCTCAGCCTGCTGCCGGCGGACCTCATCGCCGATCACATCGTCGCGCTGATGGGCTTGCCGAGGGACGACACGGTCTACGGCAATGTTTTCAATATGACCGCGGACGACTACTACAACATGACCGACATCACCAGGGTCTTGTCCGAGCGCTACGGCTACCGCTTCGAATACCACGACATCTCGTCCTTCGCCGCCGAGATGAACCGCCGGTGCACGCCGCGCGACCCGATCTACCCGCTGGTCGACTTCCTCACCCGCTCGGCGGAGAAGATCTCGGCGATGCGGGACAAGCGCTACGGCAACAGCCAGTACCAACGCGCGCGCGAGCTGGCCACGGTCCGCCTGCGTGAGCCGGCGCTCACCGAGACCGTGGAGAATCTCGTCCGGTTCTTGCGCAGTGAGCGCCTGATCACCGAGGCTGAGGCCGAGGCGCAACGCAGCGCGTAGCTGAGGGGGTAAAACCATGTTCACCGTCGACGACCAGGCGACCGGTCCGCATGACGCCGCGCTCGACCACGAGCGCATCGTCCTGCAGGCCCGTGACGTCGACTTCGACTGGGCCCAACTGCCGTTCTATTACGTGCCCAACGAGCCCTTCACCACCCACTTCTGCAACGTGCTGCACCTGCTGCTGCCCGCCGGCGAGGAGTTCATCGTCGATGCGTTCAAGAACGCGTTGCCGCTGATCAAGGACGATCAGCTGCGGCTGGACGTGCAGGGCTTCATCAGCCAGGAGGCCATGCACTCCCAGGCCCATTCCGGGGTGCTGGACCACTTCGCGGCCAAGGGCGTCGACGTCACGCCCTTCACCGACCAGATGGCCTGGCTGTTCTCGCAACTCATCGGGGACCTGTCTCTTATACACAT
>NZ_LATC01000121.1:0-12761 GCF_001414075.1 Mycobacterium sp. UM_11
CGGCAGCGTCAGATGTGTATAAGAGACAGGTTCCGGATTTCGCCGCGCGACCGCAACTTTCCGATGACGTCGCGCGCCTCATCCGCCGTCGGATCTTCGACGGCACCTACCTCGCGGGGTCCTACGTCCGGCTGGACCAGTTGGCCGCCGAGTTGGGAATCAGCGTCACGCCGGTGCGGGAAGCGCTGTTCGCCCTGCGCGCGGAAGGTCTGATCGCCCAGCAACCCCGGCGGGGTTTCATGGTGTTGCCGGTGACCGGCCGCGACGTCACCGATGTCGCCAACGTGCAGGCCCATGTCGGTGGCGAACTCGCGGCGCGGGCCGCGATCAACATCACCGACGACCAACTGCGCGAGCTCAAGCAGATCCAGGCGGAACTCGAAGACGCGTACGCGGGTGACGACGAGGAGCGGACGGTGCGCCTGAACCACCAATTCCACCGCGCCATCAACGTTGCCGCGGACTCGCCGAAACTCGCCCAGCTGATGCTGCAAATCACCCGCTACGCACCGGAATCGGTGTTCCCGGCCATCGAGGGCTGGCCGGAGCAGTCGATGCGGGATCACCGCCGCATCCTGTCGGCGCTGAAGAAGCGCGACGAGGGGCTCGCGCGCGCGGCCATGTCGCAACATCTCGCCGCGGGCGCCGTGCCGTTGATCGATCACCTCACCGCGCGAGGCGTGGTCGTCGACGGTGGCTGATGGTTGTTACCCCGCGCGCCTCGGCATAGGCTGCGTGACAGGGGGCAACAACATAAAGCGAGGAAAAGTGCCCCGAACGGTTACCGCATCGGCCCTGTTCGTTTCGGTGGTGACGGCCGTCGCCCTGGCACCGCCGGCGCTGGCCGACCCGCTCGACCCGATCCCCGGCAACGGTGTCTTCATCGTGGGCCCGGACATCGCGCCGGGCCTCTACCACACCGGCGGTTCCGGGTCGGCCTTCGGTGTTTGGATCAACGACGTGCCGACCCAGGGTTCGATGTGCTCCTGGTTCACCTACAGCACGCCCGACGCGAACAAGGACCATGTGCTGCAGACGAATACGTCGATCGGTCCGATGTACGCGAACATCAACACCTCGGTCAAGGCCTTCGAGTCCCAGAACTGCCAGCCGTGGACCCGGGTGCCCTAGGGCTGGTCGGCGCCGGTCAGGAGTGCTGGTCGCGAAAAGCGTTGCGGTAGCTCTGCGGCGCCACTCCAACCAGTCGGCGGAACTGCTCGCGAAAATTCGTGGCTGACGCGAATCCGACCAGCCGCGAGATGGTTTCGACACCGGCGGAGCTCGTCTCCAGCAACTCCTCCGCGTGCCGGATCCGAATGCCGTTCAGCCACTGCATCGGTGTTTGGCCCGTCTCGCTCTTGAACCGCCGATTCAGGGTTCGTTCGCTGGTGGCGGCCTGACGGGCGATTTCACCGAGGGTCAACGGGAGGTGCGCGTTGCTTTCCAGCCAGACCAGCAAGCCGTCGAGTTCGGTGAGCGACTTTCCGCGATTGCGGATGACGAATTGGGCTTGATCACCGGTGCGGTGCAGGGGCGTGACCGCTAACCGGGCGGCGTCGGCGGCCACCGCGGAGCCGTAATCGCGCGCGACCATGTAGAGGCACAAGTCGAGACCCGCGGAAGCCCCGGCCGAGGTGAGTACCTGGCCCTCGTCCACGTACAACGCGGCGGCATCGAGCCTGACGTTGGGATAGCGGGCCGAGAACGAGTCGGCGGCGGCCCAGTGGGTGGTCGCGCGTTTGTCGTCCAGGATGCCCGCCGCGGCGACGGTGAAGGTGCCGCTGCAGATGGAGGCGATGCGGATTCCCTTGCGGTGCGCCGACTTCAGCGCCGCCACGACGTCCTCGCGCACCCCCACCGTGACGTCGTTGCGTCCGGGCACCACGATGGTGTCCGCACCGTCGAGTTCTTCCAGGCCGTGATCGGTGGCGACCCGGATCGGTCCGGCCGGCACGACGGGCTCGCAGCCGCACACGCGCACGCGATAGCCGGGCGCACCGGTCGCGAGGGCGACCCGCCCGAAAACCTCGATCGCAATGGCGAGGTCGAACGCGATGACGTCCGGCTCGGCCAGAATCGCGACGGAATGCATGGCTTGGCAATATACCGGTGCATAGTGGCAATCCAGCCACTGGTGCGGCCGGCGCAAGGCGGTGACCATGACGGGATGCATGCGCAAGTCGTGTTGTACGACGGATTTGACCCGCTCGACGTGATCGCCCCGTTCGAAGTGCTGGCGGCGGGCAGCGACTGCGTGGGCGGCGACCTGACGGTGACGTTGGTGTCGGCGGAGGGGCCGCGCAGCGTCACCAGTGGCACACGTGGTTTGGCGCTCAGCGCCGGTGCCGCGCTCGATCCGTCCGTGCCCGGCTGCGTGATGGTTCCGGGCGCCAGCGGTCCGATAGCCGGCGACCCGGACGATGGCGTCGAGACCATCCCGGTGCTGTTGGCCCGGGCGGCGCAGACGGAGCTGGCCCCGTTGTTGCGGAAGGCCTTTGACAATCCGGAGATCACGGTGGCCGGGGTTTGTGGCGGATCGGTGGTGATGGCCATGTCGGGCCTGATCGAGGGGCGCCACGCGGTGACCCATCACTTGGGGCTGGAGCTGTTAGAGGCGGCCGGCGTGCATGCGGTGGCCGCCCGGGTCGTTGACGACGGGGACGTGGTCACCGCCGGCGGGGTGACCTCGGGGCTCGATCTGGCGCTGTACCTGCTGGATCGGTGGTACGGGCCACGGGTCGCGCACGCCGTCGAGAAGCTGTTCGAGTACGAGCGTCGGGGCACCGTCTGGCGTCCGGCGGGACGAGAACCGATGGAGGCATAGGTTGGGCATCGAGGGTGAGTGGGACGTGACGATCAAGACGCCGATCGGCACGCTCGCGGTGCGGTACGTGTTCACCGAACTGGGTGACGGGCTGGTGGGTACGGCTACCTACAAGAACGAATCAGTTCCGTTGCGGGACTTGATGTCCAGTGCGGTCGCGGGAGGTACCCGGCTGACCTGGCGGCAATCGGTGACCAAGCCCATGCGGCTCAATCTGGACTTCGACGTCGTGGTCGACGGGGAGTCCATGAGTGGACATTCGCGCGCCGGTCGGCTTCCGCGGTCGCCGGTCTCCGGCGTCCGGCACTGACGGTCGCCAACGGTCACCCCGCCGACGCCAGCATCTCGCGCAGCCGGCCGGTGTCGACCTTACCGGTCCCGCCGCGCGGGACGTCGTCGTCCGACCCCAACAGCAACCACACCGTCGGTACCTTGAAGGCGCTCAGCAGCTTTCGCGCGCTCCGGCTCAGCTCATCGGTGGACACCGCGCCGTCGCACAACACGGCCGCGCCCACCCGTTGGCCCGCCGGCCCGGGGACGTTGGTGACAACGGCGCCGCGGACGCCGTCGATGGTGCGCAGCGCGCGTTCTACCTCGCCGGGATATACGGTGGCGCCGCTGACCTTGAACATGTCGTCGCAGCGTCCGTGGTAGAACAGGAACCCCTGCTCGTCGAGCCGGCCCAGGTCGCCGGTGGCGTAAAACCCGTCGGCGGTGAACAACTCCTCTCGGCTGCGACCGCAGATGCCGCGCAGCGTGTGCGGGCCCCGAATCTGGATCACGCCGACGGTGCCGGCCGCGGCGGGCTCGCCGGTGTCGGCGTCGACGATGCGAACCTCCATGCCGCCGAACGGCTTTCCGCAACTGCCCCACGCCGCCGGTGGCAGGTCGGTGTCGGCGGGGTAGCCGCAGTATGGGCCGAACGCCTCGGTCATGCCGAACAGCGCGGCCCGGGCGCCGGGTTGGGCACGCCGCTCGGGCGGCAGCAGGGCCTGCAGGCTGCCCGCGCCCAGGGCCGACAGGTCGGCGCCGACCGCGGCGGCGTGCCGCGCCAGGGTCTCGGCCTGATCGGGCCAGCCGCGAAACAGCGTCACCCGCTCGGCCTCCAGCAGCCGCAGCGTGGTCTCCGGCCGCGGTATCTCCTCGGTCACCAGGGTGGCGCCGGCCAGCAGCGTCGACAGCACTCCGCTGCCGAATCCGCCGACCCAGAAGAAGGGCATCGGCAGATACAGCCGGGTGTCGGCGGTGATGCAGCGCGTGGCCAGGCCCGAGTTCACGGCGCCCAGCGCGCTGCCGTGCGAATGCATGACCCCCTTGGGCGCCCCGCTGCTGCCGGAGGTGAACGTGATGACCAGCAGGTCGGCGGGCGCGACCGTCTGCGTCATGGCGTCCACGAGTCCACGGGCCCGATCGCCGGCGGTGGTGCCGGCGAGCCGGGCGGCCGTCCAGACCCCGCGCAGGGCCGGCAGCCGGCTGCGCGGTGGGAGGTCGTCGAGGTAACGATGACCGCGGAATTCCTCGACGCTGATCAGGATTTGCACCGCCGCGGCACGCAGCTGCGCGGTCAGTTCGGTCGCCGTCAGCAGGGTGCTCAGCGGGACCAGCACGCCCCCGATCCGGGTCACCGCGAGTGCCACCTCGACCCAGCGGGTGCCGTTGGGCATGATCAGCCCGACCCGGGTGCCCTTGCCGACGCCGGTCTCGACGAAGACCGCGGCGAGATGCCTTGTGGTCGCCTCGAGTTGGCGGTAGCTGATGCGCGACCCCGGGTCGATCACCATCGGCTTGTCGCCGTAAAGCTCGGCGCGAGAACGCACCAGCTCGTCGATGGTTGTTTTATCAGGCATCGAGGAGCTTCCTCAACTGTGCCCGGTCGACCTTGCCGCTGGAGAGCAGCGGCAGCTGCGAGCGCGACACGGCGAGCAACCGCCGGGGAATCTTGTATGCCGACAGTTCCGTCTTGAGCCGGTCGCGCAGGGCGGCACCGTCGAACGTGGCGCCGTCGGGCACCACCACGACCGCCGCGACCAATTCTCCCCGTTGGGCGTCGGGCACGCCGGTGACGTGCGCGGCCAGCCCGCCGGTGACCTTGGTGATGGCCCGTTCGACCTCTTCCGCCGAGACGTTGGCGCCCGCGGTCTTGATCATCGTGCTGAGGCGGCCGACGTAGTAGAAGAATCCCTCGGCGTCGCACCGCACCAAATCGCCGGTGTGGAACCAGCCGTCGGCGTCGAAGCACTCCTCGCGACTGCGCCGGTAGTACCGCTGCATCACGTACGGTCCGCGGATGCACAGTTCACCGACTCCCGAGGGATCCGGGTCCAGGATCATGGTCTCGAAGCCGGGCGCCGGCTTGCCGAACGACCCGCGCCTGCGCTCGGGTTGATCGGTGTCGTCGTCGCTGATCAGCACGACGCTGCCGGCTTCGGTCATCCCGAGCATGTTGTGCCGCAGTTCCGGATCCGCCGGTCGAACGTCGGGCGCCATGATCGGGTACAGGTTGCCCCGCCGTGATGACAGGTCACGACGGCCGAAACTCGGATGATCGGCCAGGTGAGCGATCGTGGCGCTGAAACCATTGGTCAGGGTGGGTCTTTCGGCCTCCAGCAGGTCGAGCGTCGCGCCGGGATCGTCGGCATTCGAGCACACCAGCGTCGACCCGGCGACCAACGTCGCGAGCAGCCCGAACGCGAATCCGCCGATCCAGAAGAACGGCGAATTGCAGAACAGCTTGTCGTCGGCGGTCAATCCGCGGATCTCGTTGAGGTTCCGCTGATGCGCAAGCAGCGCGGCGTGCGTGTGCACCACCCCCTTGGGGGCGCTGGTGGAGCCCGAGGTGTACACGATGGCCAGCGGATCGCAGCCGTGGACATCGTCTTGCGTCGCCGCCAGCAACTCGGGGCTCACAGTGCCGGCCAGACGATAGAACCGGTCGATGTCGCGGACGCGACGCACCGCGTCGGGTCGGTGGTCGATGCCCACCTGCCGCAGTTGCGGTGCGGCCACGCAGAACAAGGGCAGGTCGGACTCGAACTCTGGATCCGAAAGCAGCTCTTCGAGTCGTTGCGCATAGTCGTGGCGGCGGAAAGACGCCGCCGCTAACAGGATTTCGGCGTCGCTGTCGAGCAGCTGCTCGTGCAACTCGCGTGCGGTGACGAACGTCGAGAACGGGACCACCACGGCTCCGATCCGCGCCGCCGCCAGCATCGCGACGACGAAGCCCACGCCATTGGGATAGAGCAGGCCCACATGGGTGCCCTTGCCCGCGCCGGCCGCGATCAGTCCGCGGGCCAGCTCCGCCGACCGCTCCTCGGCTTCCCGGTAACCGATCCGGTCGCCGTCGCAGACGAGCAGTGGGCGGTCTCCGCGCGAGCGGGCCTGGTATGCCAGGACCTCGGCGACGGTCGGGGCGTCACCGCGCATGGTCGGTGTGGGCGGCGGGCGCGCTGAAGAAGCGCTGGACCGCGCCCAGATCGGGTTTGCCCGACGGGGTCCGCGGGATGGCGTCGACGATCGCGATCTCGGTGGGAACCTCGTAGCGCGCCAACTTGTTTCGGAGATATTGCGCCAGCGCTTCGGGTTCGACGGACGTGGGTTCGCGCAATTCCACCATGGCGACCGGCGTCGCGCCCAGGCGCTGATCGGGGCGGCCGATCACCGCCGCGCCGGCGACCGCGGGGTGGCTCTCCAGGGCGGTGCGCACGTCGTCGGGCATCACCTTGAACCCCCCGCGGATGATCGCCTGATCGGCCCGGCCGACGATCCAGACGAAGCCGTCCGCGTCGATGCGGGCCATGTCCGTGGTTCGCATCCACGGCGCCGACGGGCCAAGCTGGCCCGGCTTGACTTCGAGCAGGCCGACCTGGTCGGCGCCGAGCGGCGTGCCGTCGTCCCCGACGACTCTGAGCTGCGACCCGGGGTTTGCACGGCCGACGCTACCCCGTTTGGCGGTCCAATGCCGTTGGTAATCGGGCAGGGTCCAACCCGCCACGCCGCCACCGAATTCCGTTGCGGCATAGGAGGTCAGGACCGGGATGCCGTACTTGTCGGTGAAGGCATCCGCGTCGTCGGCCGTCAGCGGGGCCGTGCCGCAGGTGACGGCCCGGATGCTCGCGAGATCGGCCCTCGGCACGTCGGAGTGCAGCACCGTTCGCAGCGCCGCGGGTACCAGCGATACGGTCCGCGGCCGGTGCCTGCGCACCGCGTCGGCCCACGCGTGCAGCTCGAATCGTTCCAGCAGCACAAAGGGCCTGGCCTCGGCGACGCACTGCAGCACGCGGAACACGCCGCCGATGTGCACCAGCGGTGAGTGGACGATCGCCACACCCCGCCGTAGCTCTTTGGGCGCCGGGGCGCTGCCGGGGTCGGCGCCCATCACGCTGCGGGCCAGCATGTCGTAGCCGATGTCGATGCGTTTGGGCGGGCCCGTCGTACCGCTGGTCAGCATCCGGACCGCGACGTCGGCCCGGGCGATGGGACCCCCGCCATGGCGCACGGGCCCACCCTCCAGGCAAGCCGGGATCGCCAGCGTCCGGATACCCGGCGGGACCTGCGCGGCCAAGTCGCCGGCCTCGCCGATGATCAACGGCAACTCCAGCGGGGCGATGTCGGCGCGCGTGCGCTCGTCCCCGCGCGAGGGGTTGATGGTGACGACCGTTCCGCCGCCCAGGAGCACCCCGAGGAAGGCCGCCACGTGGCCGGGCCGGTTGCGCAGCAGCATCCCGACCCCCGGGCCCGGGCCGGCCTGCGACGCGATGCACCGCGCCGCATCGCCCACCTGCCGCCACGAGTGCCATTGGCCCGCAAACTCAATCGCGTGCGCGTCCGGCTGCAGGTCGAGAACGTCGGCGATGCGCTGACTGAGGGGGTGACGCACCATCAGCGGATCTTCGGTTCGCCCGCACCGGCCTCGCCCCGCTGGGCGGCGAGTTCGGCTGTACCGAGCGGATTGCCCAGCCGGGTATAGATCAGGCCCTGCTCCATGGCCGCGCGGTAAGGCTTGTCGAGCGACTCCCAGATCGCCTTGACCGTGCCCTGAGTCGCGGTCGGTGGCTTCGCGGCGATGGTCGCGGCGATCTCGTGCGCGCGGTCCCAGAGCCGGTCGGCGGCGACCACCTCCGATACCAATCCGATTCGCAACGCGGTGTCGGCGCTGACCCGTTCGTCGTTGCCCATCAGTGCTATGCGCAAGGTCTCGCCCAGGCCGATGCGCCGCATCAGGCCGATCGGCTCCAACGCACAGACCAGGCCGGCCGACACGTGCGAGTCGAAAAAGGTGGCGCCCTCCGAGCAGATGACGATGTCGGATTCGTTGATGAAGTAAAAGGCGCCCGCGGTGCAGATGCCCTGGACGGCGCACACGACCGGCTTCCACATCTTTTGCCACTTCGGGCTGAGGGCCTCGCCGGGATCCTCGTGGTTCCAGACGTTTTCGGGCTGCCCGTACGGTGTTTTGATGTCCAGCCCGGCGCTGAACGCGCGGTCACCCGCCGCCCGCAGCACCACGGCGTTCACCGACTCGTCGAGCTTGACCGCGCGCCAGGCGCGGGCCATCTCCTCACACATGGTGCGGTTGAACGCGTTCAACTGGTCGGGCCGGTTCAGCGTGATGGTCGCCACCCGGTCGGCCGCGTCGATTTCGAGCAGGATCGTCTCGAACGTCATCGACACTGCCAATCCGGCGCCCGCTTCTCGACGAAGGCTTTGGGGCCCTCGAGCGCGTCCTCGGTCCGCAGTACGCGCTCGCGGAACGCTTCGGCGAGCATCTCGGCTTCGTGCAGCGGCAGATCGAGGCCCTTGAGGATCGCCAGCCGGGTCCCGCGCACGGCCAGCGGCGCGTTGGAATTGACGATCCCGGCGAGTTCGTGGGCGCGTTCGAGAAGCCGTTCGTGCTCGACGATTTCGCTGATCAATCCCAACTCGAAGGCCCGCTGGACGCCCATCCGCTCGTGCTTGCCCAGCAACGCCATTCGCAAGGCGACCGAACGGGGGAGCACCCGGGCCAGTCGCACCAGCTCGCGCCCGGCCACCAGGCCGATGCTGACGTGGGGATCGAAGAACGTGGCGCGGTCGGACGCGATGACGATGTCCGACGTGGTCACCCAGTCGAGGCCCGCACCGCAGCACAACCCGTTGACGGCGGTCAGCACCGGTTTGGCCATCTGGCGGAATGGCGGTGTGCCCTCCTGGGGGGCCTCCCATTGCTCGTACGTCGACAGGTACGGCCGCTCGTAGATGACCTTGCCGTCGCCGGGTATGGCCTTGACGTCGGCCCCGGTGCAGAAGGCGCGACCGGTGCCGGTGACGACGAGTACCCATACCTTGTCGTCGTTTTCGGCCTCGTCGTAGGCGGCCCGCAGTTCGGTGATCATGTGCGGGCTGAGCGCGTTGAGGGCATCCGGACGGTTCAGCGTGATGGTGGCGGTATGCCCGTCGACCTCGTAATTGATGGTGTCGAACGAGTCAGTAGGCATCCTGCTCCCTCATCGGCCGTGAAACTTCGGTGGTCGCCGCTCCCGAAAGGCCGCCAGGCCCTCTTTGAAATCGGCTGTCCGGCAGGACAGTTCGAGGTTGAACAGTTCCTGGGTCATGGATTGGGTCAGGGTCGCGTGCTGACCGAACCCGAGCGCCTGCTTGGCCAGCCCGATCGCGGTCGTCGGCCCCGCGGCCAGCCGCTCCAGCAACTTCTCGGCGGTGTCATCGAGTTCGGCGGGGCTCACCGCTTGGTGAATCAATCCCCAATCGGCCGCGTCCACCCCGCTGACCTGCTCGCCCAGCAGCAGCATGCGCCTGGCCCGCGCCAGGCCCACCAGCCGGGGCAGCAGCCAGGTGGCGCCCGAATCGGGGCTGAATCCGCGGTCCACGAAAGGTTCCCAGAACACCGCGTCGGCCGCGGCGACGGTGAAGTCGGCGGCCAGCGCGAGATTGCAGCCGAACCCCGCCGCCCAGCCTCGCACGCTGCAAAGCACCGGCAGTTGGATGCTCGTCACGAGCTCGATGACGCGGTGAGCTTGGTGGGGGATGCGCCGCACCAGATCCCCGGTGCGCGGGCGTTGCCGGTCGTTGCCGGCGACCCAGTCCACCCCGGCGCAGAAGTCCTCACCGCCCCGGATGTGAACGGCGCGCAGCGCATCGTCGGTGGCGGCATCGGTCAGTGCCCCCACCAAGGCTTCGATCATGTTCTGGGTCAACGAGTTACGCCGGGACGGGCGATCGAGCGTCACCCGCAACACCGCATCCTCCCGGCGCACTGTCACCGAGCCGTCGGCACCGGCCGCCTCGGCCTCCTGACTCACCGTCGAATCCGGCCTTTCTGCCGATACGGTTACCCATACAGTAGGCAATACGATTGATACGCTGTATAAGTTAGCAGGGTACGCTGCCGCCGGAAATAGCCGGGCCGGAACCCGAGCGAAAAGAGAGAAGCATGGCCTTGCAGGAGGGGCGAACCGACGGGCAGGTCGCGCCCGAATCGACCCGCGCAGGCGACGCCCGATTCGGCGAGCAGCCCCTTGCCCAGACCGTGGCCGCCGCCGGCGCCATGCGGCGCCTGACCGCACTGCTGCTTTCGCTCGAACACCCGCACCCGACGGTGGATGCCATGGTGACGAAGTTCGCCGAGTGGGAGCGCGAGCTGAGCGCCGCGGCGCCGGCCGACAACGCGCCGCGCATAGGTGACGTCCCCGACGATCCCCGACGTGTCTACCTCAACCATGCGACCGACATCGGCGCCTACAACCCCTGTTTTCCGGAGTATCGGTTCGACCACCTCGACGCCGAAAAGGCGGCCGGGCGAGTGAATTTCCCGCTGGCCTACGAGGGTCCCCCGGGATTGGTGCACGGCGGCTTCCTGGGTGTCTTCTTCGATTGCGCCATCCAACACCACAATTGCGTCACGGGTCTTTCGGGCAAGACGCGCTCGCTGGTCGTGACATTCCACCGGCCGACGCCGGTGTTGACCGAGCTGCGGTTCGACATCGCCCGCTCGCACATCGAACGCGGCATCGCCTCGACGGCACGGCTGCTGCTGGACGACGAAGTGCTCTGCACCGGCGAGGTGAACACGTTGGCATCACGGCCGGAGAAGCTGACCGGATTTCGATTCGGCAGGCGGCGAAAGGAGTCCGATAGATGACTGCCCCGAGCCCCTCGGACGATCGCGTGCTGTTCGAAGTCGACCGCGATCGCCGGATCGCGACGATCACGCTGAACAATCCGGCGCAGCGCAACTCCTACGACGCCGCGATGCGCGAGGCGGTGGCCCGCTGCCTGGACCGGGTGGCCGAAGACGATGACCTGACGGTGGTGTTGTTGCGCGGCGCCGGTGGCGTCTTCTCCACCGGGGCCGACATGAACAACGCATATGGCTGGTATGGCAAGCCGGAACAACCGAGCGATGACTCGTCGGCAAAGCGCCGCCCCAGTCAGCGTCGGCGCCTCACGGTGGACCGCAAGTCATTTGGCTTCTATCACAACTTCATGGGGTTCCCCAAGGTCACCGTGGGGGAGATCGCCGGCTACGCGCTCGGCGGCGGCTTCGAGATGGCGCTGATGACGGACATCTCGGTGATAGCGCGCGACACGAAGATCGGCATGCCGGCGACCCGGTTCCTCGGCCCCGCGCTGGGGAGCCTGCACATGTTCTTCTACCGGCTGGGGCCGGTGCTGGCCCGGCGCCTGCTGCTGACCGGCGACGTGATCGAGGCCGGCGAGCTCGAGCATCTCGGAATCTTCACCGACACATGCGATTCCGCCGCCGTCCCGGCGCGGGCGCGGTACTGGGCAGAGAAGGCGGCGAAGATGCCCGCCGACGGGGTGGTCATCGCCAAGGAGGCATTCCGGCTCGTCGAACAGAGTCAGGCGTACCAGGGTGAGGAAGTCGCCAGCTATCTGTTTCACGCCTTCGGCACCAATCTGCAATTCGGGCCGGGCGAGTTCAACTTCGTCAAAACCCGCGCACAGCACGGAACCAAGGAGGCGTTCCGGCTTCGAGATGAGCACTTCGATGTGCCGGAACCCGAAGCGTGATAAGCGGATTCGCCGGCGGCTAGCGCGCCGGGGCCTTGGTGCGCCCCCGCGACCCGGGTGACTTGGCGGCCTTGCGCTGGCGGGACGGCGTCGCCTTGCCGGCTTTCGCTCCCTTGCCCTCTTCGATCAGCCGGCTGGCGTGGTCGAGGATGCAGCCCAGGCCGTACTCGAAATTGGTCTCGTCGGGGGCGCCGATCCGGTGACCGATCCGGCTGATCTGAGCCAGCAGCGGAGTGTTCTCGGGATCGATGGCGACGGCGTCCTCGATGGCACGCTGGCCGACATCGGTCGATTGGTTCTTCTCGTACAACCGCTGCAACACCACCGACCCGCGGACGTGCACCGAAACGGCCGAATACGTGTCGAAGGCGTCCTCCGGCGACAGGCCGGCCTCGACCAGATTGGCGATCGCCTTCTCCATCTCCTGGGCACCCAGCCGCGCGGCTTTCGGGCTGAGCGCCGCGCGAATCAGGATCAAATCACACAGAATTGGGTTGCCCATGAACGTCTTGCGCATCAAGCGCGCGTGGTTGCGCAACGTCTCCCGCCAGTCACTGGCTTCGACGTAGGGGGTCGCGAACACATACTTGCTCAACGCCCGATCGGTCATCGCGTTGAGCAGGTCGTCCTTCTTGCGGAAGTACCAGTAGATACTGGTGACGCCGACGCCCAGGTGTTTGCCCAGCAGCGGCATGCTCAAGTTGTCAATCGACACTTGTTCCGCGAGTTCGAATGCGCCACTGATGATGTCATCAGGATTGATGGAGCCGCGTTCGCGTCGTTGACGCTTATCGGCGGTAGCTTGCTTCGCCACTACGGGCACCTCCATCACGATGTATCCTGTGCATGCGGTCGGCGAGCCCTGCCGACTCACCTGCGCATACGTAGGCCTGTCTCTTATACACATCTG
>NZ_LATC01000122.1:0-12555 GCF_001414075.1 Mycobacterium sp. UM_11
CGGCAGCGTCAGATGTGTATAAGAGACAGGAGCTGATCGTGATCAGGGCGGACAAGCGGTGAGCGCCACGCGGGTACAGGTGGTGGCGGGCGGGCCGGTGCTGGTATCCGGCCCGGTGCGCATCGAGATGCCCAATGGTGAGGTCGTCGAGTCCGACCGGTTCATGGTGGCGATCTGCACATGCCGGCGCAGCGAACAGTATCCGTTGTGCGACACCAGTCATCGGCGATGCCGGAACCTGGGCCGCCGGACGCCTAGTCCAGCGCCCGCCGCAACGACGTCCGATCCTGCTGCCACGACGCCATAACCGCGTCTGCCAACCGGTTTTCGACCGCGGCGTGCGCGCGGATACCGAACACGATGTCATGGTCGAGTTGCGGTTCCCGGGCGACCAAGTCGCCGACCACATCGATGCGCACGACGTGCTCGTGCACGGCGTCGGCCTCGACATGCTCGGCGTAGAACTCGACGCAGGCCGACGGTGCTCCCATTCGCTGCAGGGCCCGCACCATCCGGCGGGAGCCGGGCGGCGACGTGATCTCGGTTGACGCGAAGTGTCCGATCGCGGCGCCGCGCAGCTCGCGGTGCAGGCCGAACAGTGACATCAGGTTCACCGCGGCCAGAGCCTCGGAGCGGACGGCATCCGCGTAAGCCAGATACGTCGGGTCCAGATCCGCGGCCGCCATCAGATCGGCGAAGAGCTGCTGATGGAGCCGGGGACCCCGCCCGGCGCCGTACTCGTCGAATTCGATTGCCACGAAAGCCGCTTTCGCGACGCCCGTCAGCCGCGGGATCGCCCACGCGTGCGGGTCGCCCTCTTTGAGGTGATAAACCGACCGGTGCACAAAATATTCGCGCATCTGCTGCCAGGTTCCGGTGTCGCGCAAGTAATACGACGGCCCGGTGCCGTCGACCGGTTCGACCGAAATCGCGTCCATTTCGGCGGCCGCCGTCTGGTCCGGCGGGATGGGGCCGACGTCGCGGCGCACGCCGGCCAGGAACACGCGTTCCAGTTCGCCGCGCAGCGTCAGCAGCGCCGGGTTCCATTCCCAGCCGGGGTCGACGCCCGCGAAGCCCCGGTAGTGCAGCTCGTAGCACATGCACAGCGCCAGCTGTAGATCCAGGCCGTAGGGGTCCGAATCGCGGACGGACGCGCCGATCCGGGTCAGGTGGTCGTGTGACGGCGGCCCGGTCAGGGCGCGACGAACGGCGGTCGACAGCGGCCCGTGTGCCGCCGGCAGGGCGGGTTCGGTGGTGATCGATGCGCGGGTCACGCCCACGACTACCCGGTATCCGGGGGGCACAAACGGTGCCAGGCCCCTAGTCGGCCTCGGCCGGTAGCCGAAACGTCAGGTCGGCGGTGGTGCCGGTGGGGGTGCACGTCATTTCCATCGTGCTGCTCAGCGTCTGCATCAGCAGCAAGCCCCGCCCACCGTTGCGCGGGTTTTCGTCGGGTGTCTTCCACGAGCCGTGGTCGGTGATCCGGGCGCGGACCTCGCCTTCTGCGAGTTCGGTCTCCAGCAGCATCGTGCCCGCCGGGCGTCCGGCGTATGCGTGTTCGACGCAGTTCGTGCACGCCTCGTTGACGACCAACACGATGTCGGCCGCCGAATCCTCGGGCAGACCGGCGGTGTCCAGCCAGTCGGCCAGCCGATGCCGGATGCTGAGCAATCGCTCTGCGCTGGCCTCGCTTTCGATCCGAAGCGGGGACTGCTGATGTCGGTAGATCACCATCGCCACGTCGTCGTCATACCCCGCGGCGGGGGCCAGCTCACGCAGTACGGCATCCGCGACGGAATCCAGCGGCAACGTCGTCGTCTCCACCAGTACCGCCGCGGCACGGGCGATCCCGTCGTCGATGGACTCGTGCTTGCGTTCGACCAGTCCATCGGTGAACAGCATCAGGGTGGAGCCGGACGGCAACACGCGGCTGGTCTGCGGCCGGGGCTCCGATCGGCGGACCGCGAGCGGGACCGACGCGGCGTCGGTCAAAAATGTCGTCGTGCCCGGCTCGGACCCGACCAGCACGGCGGGCATGTGACCGGCGTTGCTGTACTGCAGAACCCCGGACTCGGTGTCGAGGATTGCCAGGAAAACGGTGGTGCAGTACGCATTCGGGATGAGTGAGGCCGCCGAGTCGAGTTGCTCGAGCAACAGCGCGGGCTCGGCCCCGTTGATCAGCAGGGCGCGCGCCGAGCTGCGCAGCTGGCCCATGACCGCGGCCGCCGGCAGGCCACGGCCCACACAGTCGCCGACGACGATCCCGATGCGATGGTCGCCGATCGGCAGCACGTCATACCAGTCGCCGCCGATCTCCAATGGCGGCACCGCCGGCTCGTAGCGCACGGCGAAGCCCGGCGGCGGCTCGAGGGTCGGCAGCAGCGCGCGCTGCAACGTCAGCGATGTCTCACGGGCGCTCTCGAATTGGCGGACGTGCTGCATGGCCAGGCTGAGGTGGCCGATCAGCACCGTGACCAGCAGCCGGTCTTCCGCGCTGACCCAGCGCGGCGAGCGCAGCTCCAACCACAACGCGAGGTCGCCCGCCCCGGAGAGCACCGCGACCAATCCCTGTGCCTTGCCGGGATTGTCGGGCCGCTCGACCGTCTTGGCCGTCAGCGGCAGCTGATGGCGTGCCTCCTCGAAGGTCTGGCGTAACCAGGGATCCAGCCTGCGCCAAGGCGTTTCGGACTTCTCGCCCGCCACCTGGACGGTGGGTTCGCCCTCGCCGGTCGGCCAAGAGATCGCCACCACCCGTTGCACATCGATGGCGGTGCTGCATTCGTCGAGGGTGATCGACAGTAGCTCGTCCACACTCTTGGCAACCGCCACCGCCGTCGCCAGCCGCAGGACCGCGCTTTCCCTTGCGGCGAAGGCACGTTCGGCGGTGATGTCACGGATCGTGCCCACGAAGACGTCCTGGTCGCTGCCGCTGCCCTGGACCGCGTTGATGCTCACCGTCACCCACACCAGGTGCCCGTCGCGGTGCCGGATCGGTGTCTCGTAGGCGGTGGTGCCGATGCTTTGGACCAGCGCCTGCTGTTGGCGGGCGCCCTTCTGGTCGACCAGCCACGGATGCGGCCACCGGTAGGGCAGACCCTCGGCGGGGTAGCCGAGAATCTCGATCAGGGCGTTGTTCATCTCGATCACCGAACCCTCGTGGTCGCTGACGAAGAACCCCTCCTGCAACGAATTGACCAGTGCCGTACGGAATTTGTCGCGATCAGCCAACCCCTCGGCGCGGGCGCGCTCGCGCGCGAAGCGCCTGGTGCCGTCGAGGAAGCCGCGGGTGGCGATGTCCAGCGGGACCAGCATCTGCAGCAGGAACTCCAGCGCGACCGGCGCGTCGATCCGCACGTCCTGCGACGTCGCGAGGATCAGCTCGACGTGACGCTCGATGATCGCCAACAGGCTGACTTCCTCCTGCAGGGCCCGGCGCCCGAGCTCGTAGGCGACCGCCAAACTGTCCTCGTCACGCGCCTTCAGGTAGGTGCGCAACGCGGCCGCGTACTTGGCGTGGAAGTCGTCGTCGGTCATGCAATGGCTCCCCGATGACGGGCGGTCAGCACCATGGCATCGTCGGTTTCCTTGGCGTCTTTGCCGAGGAGCTCTTCGGCAATGACGACGGCCGGGGCCGAGAAGTCGATGTGGTCGAGGTAATCCTCGGTGATTCCGTCGGTGCTTATCACCAGCAGGTCACCCGTTCGGATCGAAACAACTTGGGCCGGCCGGATTTCCGGTATGCGGTAGCCGACGATGCCCGCGGTGAGCCGCGCACTGGATCGGATCTGGACGCCGGTTGGGGACTTGGCCACCAGGTGAGCGGTCACGTTGCCGACGCCCGTCCAAGTCAGCGTGTTGGCCGCAAAGTCCACCCGCGCCAGGGTCATTGCGACTCCCCTGGTGCCCTCGAGCACGCGGTGGCACAGCTGGATCAACACCTCGAGCCGCTCGGAGCTGGAGCGTTTCACCGCTTCGATGGCGTTCAGCGCGGCGGTTGCGGCCTCCGGGCCGTGGCCGAGGCCGTCCACGACGCCGAACAGCGCGGCCGCACCGTCGATGTCGACGGCGAGACCCCGGTCGCCGGAGACGTACTCGCTCGGCAGGGGCCGGCCCGCCCTTGCCCATTCGATGGGACCGAACCGGCCGTTGTCACGCACGGGGCGGCACCCATTTCCACATCTCGACGACCGTTCCCCGGCCGAGCGTGGACTCCACGTGCAACCTGTCCATCAGCCGGCGCGAGCCGGGCAGGCCCATCCCCAACCCGCGGCCTGTCGAGTAGCCGTCCTCCATGGCCCGCTCGATGTCGGCGATGCCCGGCCCCTCATCCTCGGCGCGCACCACCAGGGCCTTGCGGCCCTCCCGGTCGGCGACGAAGACGCGCACGGCGCCGCGGCCGGCGTAACTGGTGATGTTGCGGGCGATCTCGGAGATCGCCGTGGCGATCATCGTGACGTCGGTGAGCGAGAACCCGAGATCGAGTGCGAGGTGGTGTCCGGCTTTGCGTGCTTCGACGATGTCGTCGGGAGTGTGGATGTCGACGACGATCTCAGCCCCCACCGTCGCGCCCGATCGTCGGTTTGCGCTGTCCCAGTTGGCGATTCAGCAGGGCCAGACCCTCTTCGAGGTCGAGCGCGGTGTTCATGTCGTCGAACGCCAAGCCGAGCTGGACCATCGCGAAGGCCACCTCCGGCTGCAGGCCCACGATCACCGTGTCGGCGCCGCGCAGCCGGGTCATGTGCGCGATCGTCCGCAGCGACCGGGCCGCGAACGAGTCCATCACGTCGATGGCGGTGACGTCGACGATGATGCCCTGCGCGCGGAACCGGCTGACCCGCTCCATGAGGTCGTAGCGCAGCCGCTCGGCGTCGGAGTCGCTGAGCGCGGCCTGCACCGAGGCGATGAGGATCGCACCCTGTTTGAGGATCGGTACCGGCATGGGGCGCTCGCGTTCCTGATATCTAGCCGGTCTGCTCGCCGGTGCGAGAGACCTCGTAACCCAGCAGGCGTTCGGCTTCCTCGATGCCGCCCTGCAGGTCGCCGACGGCGTTCATCTTCGACAGGTCCAGGCCGATCGTCACCAGCGTCAGGGCGATTTCGGAGGACAGGCCGGTGATGATGACGCTGGCGCCCATCAGCCCCGACGCGTCGACGGTCTGCACCAGGTGGTTGGCCACCGTGGAGTCGATCGTCGGCACACCGGTGATGTCGATGACCACCACTTTCGCGCGGTTGGCGCGGATGGCCCGCAGCAGTTGTTCGGTGACCTGGCGGGCGCGCTGGCTGTCGAGCACCCCGATGATCGGCAGGATCAGCAGCTGTTCGCGCACCTGCAGCACCGGCGTCGACAGCTCGCGGATGGCCTCCTGCTGTTGGCGGATGATCCGCTCGCGTTCCTGCACGAAGCTGACCGCCACCGTGTTGGCGATGCGGTTGGCCGCCGGCTCGTAGGCGTCCAGAACCCGGTTGAGCATCTCGAATTCGGCCTGATACTTCTCGAACAACGAGCGCGCGAGCACGTCGCGCAGCAGCAGCACGATGCCGACGACCTCGTCGGTCTCCACGCCCCGCGGAATGATGCGTTCCGACAGGTCGCGCGCGTAGGCCTGTAGCGCCTCGACGCTACCGGTCTCGAGCACCTCCACGTAGTTGTCGTAGACGGCGGTCGCCTCGGAGAACAGCTCCTCCGGTGTCATCGCGGTGAGCAGTTCGGCCTCGGTGATCCTGCGCGCCCATTCTTCGCGCAGCACGGTTCGGTTCTGCCGCAGGTGCTGGACGAGCTGGGGCAGCAGGCCCTCGCTGGATACATTGTTCACCTGTGCGGTGGCGGCCGCGCTGCTGAACTCCGCCGGCGAATCTGACATGTTGCCTCCCGAGTGCCGGTCCGCGCCCCGTCCGTATGCAGGCTCGTTTTGCGAGACTAGCGTGGGTTGTCGCGGGGCAGGTGTTGAGGGCATATTCTTCTCGCAGTTCGCAACGCAGGCTAGGCTTGCACCACACTTAATGCCCAGGGACAGAGGTTCGCCATTGTCAGCTCCTGATTCGATCACCACGTTGGTTGAGGACCATGATGGGGTGTCCGTGGTCAGTGTCAGCGGCGAAATCGATCTGGTGACGGCGCCGGCCCTGGAACAGGCCATCGGCGCGGTAGTCGCGGGCAACCCGACGGCGCTGGTCATCGACCTTTCGGCGGTGGAATTCCTCGGCTCGGTGGGCCTGAAGATCCTGGCGGCGACCTACGAGAAGCTGGGCGACGCGACGGGGTTCGGGGTGGTCGCCCGCGGCCCGGCGACCCGTCGGCCGATTCACCTGACCGGCCTGGACAAGACGTTCCCGCTGTACCCCACTCTGGACGACGCCCTGACCGCGGTGCGGGACGGCAACATCAACCGCTAGCCGGATATCGGTGTCAGCGCTTGCGCGACAACGTTTTTGGCGAATTCGGATGCCGAATGGCCGCACCGCGGTAATCAATTCGAATTCACGGCGGATAACGATTCTCGTGCCGTCGTCGTGAAACGGCGCTGGCGCATACGACAGGTGCGATGATCACGGCTATGGACGTCGACAATCCGCAAGACGACCAGCGCTGGGATAGCCGTGAGCGGGGCGAAACAGAAATCCAACGGCTGGACCGCAATTGGAACAGCCTGCTGCAGGAACTGCGGGTGGTGCAGACGGGTGTGCAGCTGCTGACCGGCTTCCTGTTGACGCTGCCGTTCCAGCAGCGTTTCGACGTCCTGGCGCCCGCCCTGCGCGACGCCTACCTGATCACCGTGGGCTGCTCGGTCGGCGCGACCGTGCTGCTGATCGCCCCGGTCGGCATGCACCGGATGCTGTTCCGCCGACACCGCCTGCAGGTGCTGGTGTCGGCCGCCCACCGGTGCGCCTACGCCGGGCTGGCGTTGCTCGGACTCGCTTTGACCGGCGTGACGGTCATCGTGTTCGCCGCCGTGGCCGGGCGCAGCCCGGCCCTGATCGCGGGAGTGTGTGCGCTGGCGCTGTTTACGTTCTTCTGGTGGCTGCTACCGCTGTTGCTCCGCACTCGCGGCATGTAGCGCGAGTTCACCGATGCGGGTCGAGTCCAGATTCTCGAGCAGATCCTGCGGATCGGTGAAAATCGGGGACGAGCCCGCCGCCTGCAGCTCCTCGCGGGCGATGCCGCCGCTCAGCAGCCCGATGCACGGCACGCCTGCGCCCGCCGCGGCGTGCGCGTCCCACACGGCGTCCCCGATGAACACGGCGTGGCCGGCGTCGACCCCGGCCCGGTCCAGCGCGACCTGCACGATGCCGGGTTCGGGCTTGGCCATGTCGACGTCGCGCGACGACGTCGTTTCGGAAATGACGTCGTCGCAGTCGAGGACCTTGCGCAAGATCTCCAGCTCGTCGTCGGGCGCCGAGGTGGCCAGCACCACCTGCAGGCCGAGGTCGGCGACACGGCGCAGCAGTGCGCGGGCCCCGGGCAGCGGCGCCAGCAGCGGGGTGCACTCGCGGTAGAAGCGGCTGTGCCCGTCGCTCAGTCGCTCCTGCAACTCGTCCGGGGCGTCTTTGGAGAGCGTTCGCACCAGCGTGGAGCCGTCCATGCCGATGCAGCGGTGGATCTGCCAGGCGGCCACGGGCAGTCCCTCGGCGTCGAAGGCGCGTTGCCACGCGTACACGTGCAGGTAGTTGGAGTCGACCAGGCTTCCGTCGACGTCGAACAGAACGGCGGGTTTCATCTGCCCGGCATACCCAGGCCGCGGCCTGCTGACACCGCTGGCGTCGTTTGGTTATCGACGCGACGGGTAACCGCCACCCATGGTCCGCGCGGCGGCGGCCACTGCAAAGTTCCGCGGCTTGCCGCACGGATCGCCCTGATACCCAAGCCTTCTCGCAAGGAATGACGTTGAATTACCACAAGATCGACCCAGTCGATCACCAACGAACCGCGCGGCAGCACGCCGGCGAAACCTTCACCTACGGCGCCAATGCGCCCGGGCTCGCCGGCGCGGGTGTCGCGGTGCTCGCCCTGATCGTCGGCCTGTTCTCGTTGGCGACCGGGCACTTGTCGGCGGGATTGACGGCCGCGATCCTCGCCATCGTGCTGGGCGCCGCGAGCGCGGTGTGGCTGCGGCGCACGCACCGCAGGGTCCGGGACGCCGAGCTGGCCTGGCACACCGAGAATGCCGACCGGCCGGCCCCGCCGCCGAGCAGCTGACCCCTGTGAGCTAACGAACACCCGTCCCTGTTCGACCGCCGGGCCGTTTAACTGCGCCGATGGCCGGGTAACTGGGGAGCATGGTCGCGCCCGTTTCGTTGCGAGCAGCAAATTACCGGGGAGAGTACGAGCGTGACTTCCCCGTGCTCGCCGTCGCGGCCGTGGCGGTGTGGGCGGTCAGCCTGGCGATCGGTCTGTTCGAGTTGTTGGTCGGGCACGAAGGGGTTGCCATACCGGCGCTGATCGTGTCCATCGTCGCGCCGTGGTTGGGCTTGGCGCTCGCGCACATACCCGCCGCCGTCCGGCAGCTGAGGCGGCTGGGCCCGCGCCGGCGCAACTTTTTTGCGCCGTCCGGTGTAACGCGCGCCTGAACGGGGTACTGCCTGCGCCACGGGATGACTACAGCAAAGTGCGTCAACCCGGCTCATCAGCAGGAAGGAACTGCCATGCCGACCGCAAGCGACTATGACGCACGCCGGGTCTCCGACATGGACGCCCAGGACAAGTCCGCGATCCGCGAATTAGCGCCGACACTGCAGGAATCGTCGATCGCGGTGGTCGACGAGGATCCCAACGATGTGGCCTTCTTCGAGCTGCCGGGCGCCGACCTGTCCGGCGAAGAGCTGTCGGTGACGGTGATTCCCCAGCGGTCCGACGAGTTCACCTGCTCGAGCTGCTTTTTGGTCCAACACCGCAGCCGGTTGCGCAGCTCGAACGGCGGGCTTCCCGTCTGCGCCGACTGCGCATAACCGACGGGCCGGTCGCGCGCGAAAACCCTTGTGCGCGCGGGGACTTGAGCGTTGAGGCCCGAAAACTGTTCACGCCTGGGCCCATTCGCGTTCGCACACGCCGCAGCGCCGGGTGACCATCGCCCAGTCCGGTTCGTCCTTGGCGGGCTCGCGGATCAGGTGCGCGGACGTGTCGCCGCAGCCGGGGCAGGTGCAGATGGCGCGGTAGGGCTCCTGCAGTTGTTGTCCCATCAGCTTCAAATTCTCCGCGCGGGTGAACGGCACGATCACCAGCGACTCGGGGCGAGGGGGCGGGTGCGGGTTGTCGAACCACAACAGACCACAGGTCACGGTCCCCACCGCCGTGAAGATGGCCAGGATCATCGTCGGGATGTCCCAGGGCCAGTTCGGCGGGATGGGCGTCACCGCGAGAACCACCAGCACCACCGAGATCAGCGCGCCGACGATGGTTCCCGGTTTGGCGAACCGGTAGCCGCCCACGTTCAGCGCGGTCCATGCCTCGATCTCCTGGCGCCGCTGCGCGATCTCCGCCAGGGTGGGGTGATCGGGGGTGCCGGCCGGGGCACGGGAGTCAGCAACGCGCCTGGCCGGTTGGCCGACCCTGCGCCGCCGCCTCTGCCCGGGCGACCGGCTTACCAGCGCCATGCGCGGTGAGCTTAATGGCAAAGTCGCCGGGCCGCAGTGTCAAATCTTGTCGCCGGCCGTCCTACCAGCTAACACAAACTGAGTCGGGGTGGCGGGATTTGAACCCACGGCCTCTTCGTCCCGAACGAAGCGCGCTACCAAGCTGCGCCACACCCCGCTTGAAGCTCCGACAGCCTATCGCACCGGCCCAGCGGCTGGCCAAATCGCGGTGTGGCGGGTCACTTCCACACGCAGGAGCGCTCGAACTCCACCAGCGCCTCGGCGGGTCCGCCCGGATCGAGCCCCTGCGCGCTGACCCACTCGTCGTCGAAGTAGGTGTCGTGGTAGCGGTCGCCGCTGTCGGCGAGCAGCGTGACCACCGAGCCGCTGCGCCCCTCGGCGACCATCTCGGCCAGCAGGCCGAAGGCGCCCCACAGGTTGGTGCCCGTCGAGGGCCCAACCCGGCGGCCCAGCACGGCGCTGACGTGGCGGGCGGCCGCGATGGACGCGGCGTCGGGCACGGCCACCATGCGGTCGACCACGCCGGGCAGAAACGACGGCTCCACCCGCGGCCGGCCGATGCCCTCGATGCGCGACGAGGTGGGCATCACGACGTCATCGCGGTCGTCGGCGTAGGCGGGGAAGAACGCGGAGTTCTCCGGGTCGACGACGCACAACCGGGTCGGGTGCCGCCGGTAGCGGATGTAGCGGCCGATCGTCGCGCTGGTACCGCCGGTGCCCGCGCCGACGACGATCCACTCCGGAACCGGGTGGGCCTCCTCGCCCATCTGCTCGAAGATCGACTCGGCGATGTTGTTGTTGCCCCGCCAGTCTGTGGCGCGTTCGGCGTTGGTGAACTGGTCCAGGTAATGCCCGCCGGTGTCGTGGGCGACGCGCTCCGCCTCGGCGTACACCTCGGCCGAGTTCTGCACGAAATGGCAACGGCCGCCCTGGGATTCGATCAGCGCGATCTTGGACGAGCTGGTGGACGCCGGCATCACGGCGACGAACGGCAGGCCGAGCAGCGCGGCGAAGTAGGCCTCCGACACCGCCGTGGAACCCGAGGAGGCCTCGACCACCGTGGTGCCCTCGTGGATCCAGCCGTTGCACAGCGCGTACAGGAACAGCGAGCGCGCGAGCCGGTGCTTGAGGCTGCCGGTGATGTGGGTGGTCTCGTCCTTGAGGTACAGCGCGACCTGAGCACCCGGGCCGTGTCCGGCCCAGGCCTCCGGCAGGGGATAGCGCAGCAGGTGCGTGTCCGCGCTGCGGCGGGCGTCGGCCTGGATGAGCCGGACCGCGTTGTCGGTCCAGCTGCGGGAATGGCTGCGGACCGCGATCCGGGCCCGCTGCGTCAACGCACCGAAGCTGTTGGTTGCGAACGGCTCAGGTCGCTGGCCGAGTCGCGACCGCCCATGGGGGTGGCGATCAGCGTCAGCAGGGTGGCCTCGGGCCGGCAGCAGAACCGTACCGGCGCGAACGGCGAGGTGCCGATCCCGGCGGACACGTGCAGCGCCGTGTTCGCGCCCCAGCGGGACGGTCCCTTGGCGCGCGACCGGTCCAGCCCGCAGTTGGTCACCAGGGCCCCGTAGAGCGGCAGGCAGACCTGCCCGCCGTGGGTGTGTCCGGCCATCACCAGCTGGTAGCCGTCCGCGGCGAAGCGGTCCAGCACCCGCGGCTCCGGCGAGTGGGTGAGCCCCAGGCGCAGGTTCGCGGCCGGACTGGCCGGGCCCGCGATCGTCTCGTAGCGGTCCCGGTCGATGTGCGGGTCGTCGACGCCGGCGGCGGCGACGTGCAGGCCGGCCACCTCGAACTCGCGCCGGGTGTGGGTGAGGTCGAGCCAGCCGCGCTCGGTGAACGCCGCCCGCAGGTCCTGCCACGGCAGCGGTTCACCGCGGACCCGGTGCGACGGGTTGGTCACATAGTTCAGCGGGTTCTTCAGGCGCGGCCCGAAGTAGTCATTGCTGCCGAACACGAAGACACCCGGTCGCGACAGCAGGTCGCCGAGGGCCTGCACCACCGCGGGCACGGCCTTGGGGTGCGCCAGGTTGTCACCGGTGTTGACCACCAGGTCGGGCTCCCAGTTGGCCAGCTCGCGCAGCCAGGCCTGCTTGCGGCGCTGGTTGGGCGTCATGTGCAGATCGCTGAGATGCAGCACCCGCAGCGGCGTGGAGCCCGGCGTCAGGACGGGCATGGTGATCTCGCGCAGGACGAAGGCGTTGCGCTCGACGACGGCGGCATAACCGATGCCGGCTACCGCCGAGCCGAGCGCTAGTGCACCGGTGCGTATCAGCGTGGGCAAAACATCAGCCATGTTGGCAGCCTACTGCCGGTTGCGCGTTGGCAACGCATAGCTGGCGCCACGGCGTCATGGTCGGCGCGGCGATTACGGGGGCGGGGCGCCCGGCGGCGGGGGCGGCGGCGCCAGCAACGGAATGGTGATCGGCGGCAGGCCCGGAATCTCGACCACCTGCGACCCGACCGGCACCGGCGCGCCCTCCGGCGGCGGCGGTGGGGCCGGCGGGATGCCGTTGCTGACCTGAATGGTGATGATGGAGCCCGGAATCGTCGCGCCGCTCGGGGTGGTTCCGACCACCTCGCCCTGCTTGGCGCTGCTGTTGACGAAGTTGTTCTGGTCGGCGACCTGGAAGCCGGCCTCCTTGAGACGAGCACGCGCCGCGTCGATATCCAGGCCCGCGACGCTGGGCACCCGCGACCCGGGCGACCCGTCCACGTAGCGGGGATCGGTGGGCGGGAGCGCCACCGGCCCGAAGTTGTTGGCGATCGGCTTCATCGCGGTGAACCAGGTGCGGGCCGGCTCGTTACCGCCGTACAGGTCGCCCTCGCCGCAATGGCGCAGGGGCGCCGAGCACAGGTCCGTCGGCGAGGTCGAGTCGTCGTAGATGTAGTTGGCCGCGGCGTAGTGATTGGTGAAGCCCACGAAGCCGGAGGAACGGTGCGCCTCGGTGGCTGTCTCTTATACACATC
>NZ_LATC01000123.1:0-12553 GCF_001414075.1 Mycobacterium sp. UM_11
TGGCTGGCCTTCCTCGACGCCTACAGGGTGCGCGAGCTGCCCGGGCTCGAGGAGGCCGCCGACTGGCTGCGCAACAACCGCCCGGCGCATTACCGGCCGGGCATCATGCACGGCGACTACCAGTTCGCCAACGTGATGTTCGCGCACGGGGAGCCGGCGCGACTGGCCGCGATCGTCGACTGGGAGATGACGACCGTCGGCGACCCGTTGCTGGACCTGGCGTGGTGCCTGCTCGGCTACGACGGAGAGGAGCCCCGCGCCGACGGGTTCTATCTGGACATGGGCGGCATGCCCAGGCGCGGCGAATTGCTCGAGCACTACGAGCAGATCAGCGTGCTGTCGACGGAGAACATCGACTATTACCTGGTGCTGGCGAATTGGAAGCTCGGCATCGTGCTGGAGAAGACCTATGCGGCCGGCGTGCGAACCGGCAAGGTGGACTCCAAGATTCAAGGCGCCTTCGGGGCGATGATCCCCCAGCTCATCGCCACGGCGGCCGAGCTGGCGAGGGCACACTGAAATGGCTTACGTGGAGCGGCTTTTCGACCTCACCGACCGGGTGGTGCTGGTCACCGGCGGCAGCCGCGGGCTGGGCCGCGAGATGGCGTTCGGCGCCGCCCGCTGCGGCGCCGACGTGGTGATCGCCAGCCGCAACATGGACAACTGCGTGGCCACCGCCAAGGAGATCGAGGCCGAGACCGGGCGCGCAGCCATGCCGTATCAGGTGCACGTGGGCCGCTGGGACCAGCTCGACGGCTTGGTCGAGGCGACCTATGACCGGTTCGGCAAGGTCGACGTATTGATCAACAACGCGGGCATGTCGCCGCTGTACGACAAGCTGACCGACGTCACCGAGAAGCTGTTCGACGCGGTGGTCAACCTCAACCTCAAGGGCCCGTTCCGGTTGTCGGCCCTGGTTGGCGAGCGCATGGTGGCGGCCGGACGCGGGTCGATCATCAACGTGAGCACGGCCGGATCGCTGCGCCCGACACCCGACATCGTCCCCTATGCCGCCGCCAAGGCCGGCCTCAACGCCATGACCGAAGCCTTGGCGAAGGCATTCGGGCCGGCGGTGCGGGTCAACACGCTGATGGCCGGCCCGTTCCTGACCGACGTGAGCAAGGCCTGGAACCTCGAGGCCGCCCACGGCAAGCCGTTCGCGCACCTGGCCCTGCAGCGGGCCGGGGACCCGGCCGAAATCGTGGGCGCCGCAATGTTTTTGGCGTCCGATGCGTCCAGTTTCACCACCGGCTCCATCCTGCGCGCCGACGGCGGAATCCCCTAGCAGATAGGAGCGATCGAATGTCTTGGGACTTCTCCACCGAACCGGAATTTGCCGAGAAAATCGACTGGGTCCGCGAGTTCGTCCGCCAGGAGGTGGAACCCCTCGAGGTGCTGTTCCCGGGTTGCGAGTTCCTGCCGCTGAACGACGAGCGCCGGCGCATCGTCGATCCGCTCAAGCAGCAGGTCCGCGACAAAGGCCTGTGGGCACCGCATTTGGGCCCCGAACTCGGCGGTCAGGGCTTCGGCGCGGTGAAGCTGACGTTGATCAATGAAATCCTGGGCCGCAGCCCCTGGGCGCCGATCGTGTTCGGCACCCAGGCGCCCGACACGGGCAACGCCGAGATCATCGCCCGCTTCGGTACGCAGGAACAAAAGGACCGCTATCTCGCCGGACTGTTGTCCGGGGAGATCTTCTCGTGCTTTTCGATGACCGAGCCGCAGGGCGGGGCCGATCCGCGAGTCTTCCGCACGCGCGCCTTCCGTGATGGCGACGACTGGGTGATCACCGGGCGAAAGTACTTCTCCTCCAACGCCTCCGTCGCGTCCTTCTTCATCGTCGTCGCGATCACCGACCCGGACGTGCCCGTCCACCGCGGCGCCTCGACCTTTCTGGTGCCGGCCGGTAGTGATGGGCTGACCATCGAGGCCACCCATCACCTGGTCGGCGCGCTGCCCCACGAGCCCGGGCACTCGCTGGTGCACTACGACGGGGTCCGGGTGCCGTCGGACGCGCTGCTGGGCGAAGCCGGGCAGGGCTTCATGATCCTGCAGACCCGGCTCGCCGGTGGGCGCCTGCACCACGCGATGCGCTCGATCGGGGTGGCCCAACGCGCGGTGGAGATGATGGCCCGGCGCGCGAAAAGCCGCTTCACACAAGGTAGTTCACTGGCCGACAAGCAGCTGGTGCAGGCGTTCATCGCCGACTCCTACACCGAGTTGATGCCGTTCCGGTTGGCGGTGCTGCACGCGGCATGGCTGATCGACACCGCCGGGGAGCACGCAGCCCGCGCCGAGATCGGCGCGTGCAAGATACTGGCGTCGCAGGTGCTCAAATCGATTGGGCTGCGCGCGATCCAGGTGCACGGCGCCCTCGGCACCACCGACCAGCTGCCGCTGGTCAACGTGCTGCTCGGCGGGGTTGCGCTCGGGCTGGCCGACGGGCCGACCGAGGCCCACAAGGTGAACCTGGCCCGGCTGCTGCTCAAGGGGTACGAGGCCGAGGACGCCGAATGGCCGAGCGAGCTGCTGGACATCCGGCGCGAGGCCGCCCGGTCCAAGTACGGCGACCTCATCGACCGGGTTCCGGCGCTGCCCGATTCGCCGTGACCAGCAGGGTGACCGCGGCGGTCGAGCGGGCGCTCGACGACCGCCAGCGCGAAGCCACCGAGGAGGTCGAGCGCATCCTGGCCGCCGCCGTGCGCGTCATGGAACGCGTCGCGCCCGAACCGCCGCGGGTCAGCGACATCGTCACCGAGGCCGGCTCGTCGAACAAGGCGTTCTACCGCTATTTCGCCGGCAAGGACGAACTGATCCTGGCCGTGATGGAACGCGGGGTGGGCATCGTGGTGTCCTACCTCGAGCACCAGATGGCCAAGGAGCCGAAGCCCCGCGACCAGGTCGCGCGCTGGATCGAGGGCACGCTCGCGCAGGTGGCCGACCCGCACCTTATCAGCATGAGCCGCGCGGCCGCCGGGCAGATGTCGGCCGGCACGAATTGGCGGGCGGCGGATCAGGAGATGATGCGGCCGCTGCGCGATCTGCTCGTCGAACCCGTTGCGGCGCTGGGCAGCAACGACGTCGAGCGGGACGTGGAGGCCGTGTTCAGTTGCACGGCGGCGACGATGCGCCGATACGTGGGCTCGGGCGACCGGCCGAAGCCCGACGACATCGCACACCTGGTGCAATTCTGTCTACGCGGCCTGGGGGTCAGTTGATGCGCGCGGTCGTCTGCCGTTCCTACGGCACCCCGGAAGATCTGGTTCTCGAGGACGTCGACGATCCCGTGGCCGGTCCCGGGCAGCTGTTGGTGCGCGTCCACGCCGCCGCCGTCAACTTCCCCGACGTCCTGTTCATCGCCGGCAAGTATCAGGTCAAGATCCCGCCGCCGTTCATCCCGGGCAACGAGATCGCCGGTGAGGTGATTGCCGCCGGCGACGGCGCGCCGTTTCGCCCAGGGCAGCGCGTGGCCGGAACCACTTTCGGGGCGTTCGCCGAGCAGGCGTTGCTGGACGCGAGCCAGGCGACGCTCGTCCCCGACGACGCCGACTTCGCCTCGGCGGCCGCCTTCGGCGTCACCTACCGCACCGCGTATCACGCGTTGCGCTCGACCGCCGCGGTGGCGCAAGGGGATTGGGTGGTCGTGCTGGGCGCGGCGGGCGGCGTGGGGCTGGCCGCCGTCGACCTGGCCGTCGCCCTGAAAGCTCGGGTGCTCGCCGCGGCGTCGAGCCCCGACAAACTCGAACTCTGCCGCCAACGCGGCGCCGAGGCGACCGTCGACTACGACCGGGAGGACTTGAAGTCACGCATCCGCGAGCTCACCGGCGACGCCGCCAGGGTGGTCATCGACCCGGTAGGCGGGCCGTACGCGGAGCCGGCGCTGCGCGCGCTGGCGCGCGGCGGCACCTTCGTCACGCTGGGCTACGCGGCCGGGACGATACCGGCCATCCCGCTGAACCTCGTTCTGCTCAAAGACATCTGCGTGCGCGGCATGGAGATCCGCACCTTCATGGCAGACCATCCCGACGAGGCCGTCCGCGACATGCGGGAATTGTCGGAAATGTTCGCCGCCGGAACGATCCGGCCGTACATCGGGGCGCGATTCCCGTTGTCCGACACCGCCGCCGCGCTGCGGCATGTGGCCGACCGCAAAGTGCTGGGCAAAGTCGTCATCGACGTCACGGCGTGACGATGTTGAAGCTCGGGTCCGGCTGGTCCAGCACCCCCAAGAAGGCCCGTAGCGCGTCCTGATCGCCCGATATCTGCAGGCCGGGCGAGGCGAAGTCGCCCAGCGCCGCCGTCAGGATCCGAGACTTGCTGTCCAGCTTGACCGTAACGGTGGCCGTCGCCGGATCGGCCGCCGCCCTGCGGTACACCAGCACCCCGTTGCGCAGGGTGAGCCGGTAGTTGACGTCCAGATCCGTAAAGGCGATATCGATCGCGACATCGAGATCCCAGCTTCTCGGCCCGTCGACCCGGATGGCGAGGCTGTCGAAGATCTGCTCCGGTGTCAACTGGGACAGCATCGTGGGCGAGGCGACCTGAGCCGCGGTGCCGAAGTTGCCGCTTCGCAATTCGGTTGCGCCGCTGAGGAAGAAGTTGCGCCAGGTCGCGTTCTCCGCGCCGTAGGCCAGCTGTTCGAGCGTGTCGGCGTACAGCTCGCGGGCACCGGCGTGCCCGTCGTCGGCGAAGGTCGCGTGATCCAGCAGCGTTGCCGCCCAACGAAAGTCGCCGGCGTCGTACGCCGCCTGAGCCAGGCCCACTACCCGGTCGATTCCACCCATCGCCTCAACGTAACGCGGCGCGAGAGCCTCCGGCGGATGCGGCCACAACCGGCCCGGGTTGCCGTCGAACCAGCCCATGTAGCGCTGGTAGACCGCCTTCACGTTGTGGCTGACCGACCCGTAATAACCGTGGGTGTGCCAGGCGCGTTCGAGCGCGGGCGGCATCCGGAACATCTCCGCGATCTCAACACCGGTGTAGCCCCTATTGAGCAGTCGCAGCGTCTGGTCGTGCAGATAGGCGTACATGTCGCGTTGCAGGGATAGAAACTCGACGATGCTGTCCCGGCCCCAGGTCGGCCAGTGGTGCGAGGCGAACACCACGTCGGCGCGGTCGGCGAAGGTGTCGATCGCCTCGGTGAGGTAGCCGGACCAGGCGTGCGGGTCGCGCACCAGCGCGCCGCGCAGCGTCAGCAGGTTGTGCAGGTTGTGCGTGGCGTTTTCGGCCATGCACAGCGCGCGGAAAGCCGGGAAGTAGAAATGCATTTCGGCCGGGGCCTCGGTGCCGGGCGCCATCTGGAATTCGATCTCCACGCCGTCGATGGTGTGCTTCTCGCCGGTCTCGCGGATGTCGATGGTCGGGACGATGATCGCCACCTCGCCGGTGGACGGGGCCTGGCCCAGCCCGCAGCCCACCTGGCCCATCGGGCCGCGCGGCAGCAGGGAGCCGTACATGTAGGTCGCTCGGCGCGTCATGGCCGGGCCGGCGTAGACGTTCTCCTGCACGGCGTGCTCTACGAAACCGTCCGGCGCCAGCACGGCCACCGCACCGGAGTCGACCTCCGCCTGCGAGGTGACGCCCAGGACGCCGCCGAAATGGTCGACATGGCTGTGCGTGTAGATCACCGCGACGACGGGGCGGTCGCCGCCGCGGTGCGTGCGGTACAGGCCGAGGGCGGCGGCCGCGACCTCGGTGGAGACCAGCGGGTCGATAACGATGATGCCGGTGTCCGTTTCGACGAACGTGACGTTGGAGATGTCGAGCCCACGGACCTGGTAGATGCCCGGAACCACTTCGTAGAGGCCTTGTTTCGCGGCCAGCGTCGACTGCCGCCACAGGCTGGGGTGCACCGACGTCGGAGCGGGGCCGCCGAGGAAGGAGTACGCGTCGTTGTCCCACACCACCCGTCCGTCGGCGGCCTTGATGACGCACGGCGACAGGGCGGCGATGAAGCCACGATCGGCGTTGTCGAAGTCCGCGTCGTCATCGAATGGCAGCGCGTGCGCGCCGTGTGCCGCCTCGATGACCGCGGTGGGGCGTTTGTGTTCCACGCCAATACATTGCCATTGCGCGGCCATTCCGCACAGCGTTCATTGGCAACCGACCAATGAACATGCAAACAATTACCTCGAACCCTAGATATTGAGTCCAGTTAACCCGCATACTGCCCAGACGGCCCTCAATGCCGAGGGTCGCAACTTTCGGGCGAAGGAGAACACGTGAAGCGTGGACTGATGGTCGCGGCGGTTGGAGCGGCAGTTCTAGCCGCCGGTATTTCCGGCTGTTCCAGCAACAAGTCGAGTTCGGGCGGTTCGGGCACTAGTTCGGCCATCAACACCTCGGCGGGCGCTGCCAGCGGAACCAAGGTCCTCATCGACGGTAAGGACCAGAACGTGAGCGGCTCGGTCGTGTGCACGACCGCAGGCGGCAACGTGAACATCGCGATCGGCGGTGCGGCGACCGGAATCGCCGCCGTTCTCACCGACGCCAATCCGCCCCAGGTGAAATCGGTTGGGCTGGGCAACGTCAACGGCGTGACGCTCGGCTACACCTCCGGGACCGGCCAGGGCAACGCCTCCGCCGAAAAGAACGGCAACAGCTACAAGATCACCGGCACAGCCACCGGGGTCGACATGGCCAACCCGATGCAACCGGTGAACAAGCCGTTCGAAATCGACGTCAACTGCTCTAGCTAGCTGAGCTCGCGGGCGGTTGCCACCCGTTCAGTGGCAACCGCACCGTGAACTCGGTATGGCCGGGTGAACTTTTCACCGCGATCGTGCCGTCGTGCGCCTTGACCACAGCGGACACGATCGCCAGACCCAGTCCGGTGCTTCCGCCCTTGCGCGAGCGCGAGGTGTCTCCGCGGGCGAACCGCTCGAACACTTCGGACTGCAACGCCGCCGGGATGCCGGGTCCGTTGTCGATGACCTGCAGCACGGTGTGTGCCGGCTCGGTGGTCAACCGCGTGGTCACGACCGTGCCCGCGCCGGTGTGCAGGCGGGCGTTGGCGAGCAGGTTGGTCAGCACCTGGTGCAGCCGGGCGCCATCACCCGTGACGATCACGGGCTCCTCGGGCAGGTCGAGCTCCCACTGATGGTCTCCTCCGGCGACGTGCGCGTCGTTGACCGCGTCGACCGCCAGCCGCGACAAATCGACCGGTTCGCGCTCCAGCGGCCGGCCGGAATCCAGGCGGGCCAATAGCAGCAGGTCCTCGACCAGGCGCGTCATCCGTTCGGTCTCGGAGGCCACCCGGCTCATGGCGTGGGCTATTGCCTCCCGGTCCCCGCCTTCGCGGTCCATGCGCTGGGTGAGTTCGGTGTAGCCGCGGATCGCGGCCAGCGGCGTGCGCAGTTCGTGACTGGCGTCGGCGACGAACTGGCGCACCCGGGTCTCGCTCGCCTGCCGCGCCGACAGCGCGGCCGCGATGTGGTCAAGCATCCGGTTGAGGGCCGATCCGAGCTGGCCCACCTCGGTGGCCGGGTTCGCGTCGGATTCGCGGACCCGGACCGGTAGCTGGACCTCGCCGCGGTCCAGCGGCAGGTCGGCCACGTTGCTCGCGGTCTGCGCGACGCGACGCAGCGGCGCCAGCGCCCGCCGGATGATGATCACCCCGGCGATGGTCGCGGCCGCCAGCGCTATCACGGTGACGATCGCGAAGATGATCAGCATCCGGATCAGGGTGGCGTCGACATTCGACATCGACAGGCCGGTGACGATGGTGTCGCCGCCGTTTCGGCTCGGGGCCGCGACCACCCGGTAACGGCCGAGGCCGTCCAGGTTCAGGGTCACGGGCGCGCGGCTGTCGGCGATCTGTTCCAGTTGGGTCTGGGCGGTTGAGGTCAGCGCGGCCCGGGTCCCACTGCTGGTGAGGTAGCCGGCATCGACCGTCTTGCCGTGGTTGATCACCGCGGCGACCATGCCGGCCGGCTGACCGGGGGCGTCCAGGAATCGGGGGCCCGGGCCGGGCCGCTGATAGTAGGAGTGGTCGCGCCGCGGCCGGTTCGGTTCGGGATACATCAGTGCCGAGCGGAACGACGTGCCGGCGAGTTGGCCGTCGAGCTGCTTCACCAGGTGATGGTTCAGCGCCAGCTCGGTCACCGCGGTGATGCCGACGCACACGATGGCCAGCACGACGATCTGCCCGACCAGCAGCCGCAAGCGCAGCGACCAGGCCCGGCGCGAGCTGGCCAACGGTCGCAACCCGCGGCGCCCGGCTTCGCCGGGCTTGCGATCGCTCCTAGCCAACGGTCGCGACCCGCGGCGCCCGGCTTCGCCGGGCTTGCGATCGCTCCTAGCGGGCCGGCTTGAGGACATAGCCCGCGCCGCGCAGCGTGTGGATCATGGGCTCGCGGCCGTTGTCGATCTTCTTGCGCAGGTACGAGATGTACAGCTCGACGATGTTGGACCGGCCGCCGAAGTCATAACTCCACACCCGGTCGAGGATCTGGGCCTTGCTCAGCACCCGCTTGGAATTGCGCATCATGAAGCGCAGCAACTCGAATTCGGTGGAGGTCAACGCGATCGGCTCGCCCGCGCGGGTGACCTCGTGACTGTCCTCGTCGAGCACCAGGTCGCCGACCACCAGTTGCGCGCCGCTGTCCACCGTCGTCACGCCGGTGCGCCGCAGCAGCGCCCGCAGCCGCAGCACCACCTCTTCGATGCTGAACGGTTTGGTGACATAGTCGTCGCCGCCCGCGGTCAACCCCGCGATGCGGTCTTCGACGGCATCCTTGGCCGTCAGCAGGAGCACCGGCAGCTGGGGGTTCTCCTCGCGCAGCTTGTGCAGGACGTCGAGCCCGCTCATGTCGGGCAGCATCACGTCGAGGACGACCACATCCGGGCGCTGGGCGCGGGCCGCGGCGATCGCCGATGACCCGTCACTGGCCGTGGCGATGTTCCAGCCCTCGTACCGCAGCGCCATCGACACCATCTCGGCCAGGACGGACTCGTCGTCCACCACCAGAACGTTGATCGGATTGCCGTCGGCGCGACACATGACAACCCGCTCGACGGATGCTCGCGGCTGTGTCACACGTTCCAGTATGCGCACCGCGCTGAGCCGTGGCTATGGCTTACCTTTGCGCTGCCTGTGAACGGGATCGCGCGACTGCCCGGCAGTCGCGCGATCCCGTTTTCCCGGCGAGGTGGCTAATACCAGTAGCGCCGGCCGGCGACCGGACGCCCGACGGAGCCCATAATCCACAAGATGGCCCCGATAACGAGCAAGACGATACCGAGTACCCACAGCAAATGGATACCGAAAACAAATCCGAGAATTAACAGGATCGCACCGAGGACAATCATGACACTTTCCTTAATGTGAGGGGTTCTATGCTGCTGGGCATCGAGCTGGGCTGCGGGACATGGCAATCCTTGACTTTCGGGTTGACGCCCGCGTAATTCAAAGGGCCCGCGACCACGGTCAACGCGATGTTTCCAGCCGTGACACAACTGGTTGAGTCACCCTTGAAGTAATCGCGTTGCCATGCCGCAAAAACCCCGATCAGCAGCCATACCAAGGCAATGGTGCCGATGATTCCGCTGCCACGCATGGTGACCTCCAATGTGGACGAGAAAAATTTCTCGTGGACGGTAGTTACCCATTCGACTTGCGTCTAAACATGGCCCGGGATGAATTCGGCAGTGCCCCAGCGGAGCCCGCGGGGATCAGGCGTGCTCGGCGAGCCATGCGGCGGCCCGCCGCTTGGAGGCCCGCGAAAGCCACGCGTCCTGGATGAGCTCGACCAGCTCCGTCCGGCCGATTTCGCCGAGCCGGGCGGCTCGCACCAGCACCGAGGGATGCCCGTCGAAATGGTCGGTGCTGAAGAACGGTGACGCGGGGTCCTGGATCAACGCCAGCTTGTCGCTCTCGGACTCCACCCAGAGCATGATCACGTCGGCATATCGTTCGCCGGTGTCGGGATCGGTGGCATCGGGCTGCGGCGTGCGGAAGAAGACGAAAGACTTGCCGCCCACCTGATAGATCGCGTTGCCCTTCGGGCCCTCCAGACGCTGCACGTGCGGCATCGACGCGGCGATCTCGTGCACGTCGCGCACTCGTGCCGGTCGATCAGCCACACCGGTGAGGGTAGCGGCCATGCGCGCGTGGGCGTTTGAGTGTCGTCCGCCCTAGCCGCGGCGCTGCGCGGAGACATACAGCGTGGGGGGCATCGCATGCTCGGATCCCTGCGGTACGCGCCGGCCGTAGCGAGCCATCAACTCCGAAAACGTCGCCGTGGCGACGTCCCAGCCCCGTTCGCGCAGCCAGCCGTCGACCGGCGTGCGCTCCTCCGCGTACCAGAGGTCGTCGAAATCGGTGATCTCGGCGTCGACCAACTTGGCCGCCGCGGCACGCATGCGCTGCATGTCCTCGCGCTGGCGCCGGACGACGTCGGGGTCGGTGAAACCCTCACCGGGCACGTTGGAGGCGAGCCAACTGCCCTGCGCGCTCAGCGAGTGGACGCGCTCGAACAGCAAGTCCTGGGCCTGCGCGGGCAGGTAACGAACCAGGCCCTCCGCCGACCAGGCCGCCGGCCGCGACGGCTCAAACCCGGCCTCCCGCAACGCCGTTGGCCAGTCCTGCCGCAGATCGATGGCGACGTTCACCAGTTGCGCCTTGGGTTCGGCGCCGTGCTCGCGCAGCGTGTTGGACTTGAACTCCAGCACCTTGGGCTGGTCCAGCTCGTAGACAACCGTGCCGTCCGGCCAGGGCAATCGCCAGGTCCGCGCGTCCAGGCCGGCGGCCAGGATGACCACCTGGCGGACGCCGGCGTCCGCCGCGCCCAGGAAAAACTCGTCGAAAAACGCTGTGCGCGTGGCCATGAAGTCGATCATCAGCTGGATCCGCGACCCCACTTCCGGCTCCAGCTCCACCGCCTTGGCCAGCGCCGCGGGATCCGCGTAGATGCTCCACATGCCCTCGCCCGCGGCGTCCACGAACACCTGCGCGAAGGGATCGTTGATCAGGGGATCCTCGCTCGCCGTCTCGGCTGCCCGCGCCGCGGCGACGCCCAATGCGGTGGCCCCCACGCTTTGGGTGATGTCCCAGGAGTCGTTGTCGGTACGCGGCATCGCCAGTTCCTTCCAGGCCCGAGAGTCAGTTAGTTCCGCACACTATTGTTCCAGCCTCCGCCACCCCCGGCCGCGTTCAGGCGGTGACTTACGCTCTTTCCCAGTGGGCCCACAGGTTGCCGAAGGGAGCGCCGCGATGACGCGCACGCCGCACGAACTGGCCGTGGCCGGGGTCGACCTCGACGCCGTAGCGACGTGGATGTCCGAGCGGGGGCTCGGCGAGGGCCCGATTCAGGATGTTTCCGCCGTCACCGGCGGCACCCAGAACGTCATGCTGCGGTTCACCCGGGCCGGCCGGCCCTACGTGCTGCGGCGCGGGCCGCGGCACCTGCGCCCGCGGAGCAACAGCGTCATCCTGCGGGAAACGAAAGTCCTTGCCGCACTGGCCGGCTCCGATGTGCCGCACCCGCATCTGATCGCGGCGTGCGCGGACCCCGGCGTGCTGGGCGACGCCGTCTTCTACCTGATGGACCCGGTCGACGGGTTCAACGCCGGCGAGGGGCTGCCGCCGTTGCATGCCGGCGATCGAAGTGTGCGGCACGGCATGGGCCTCTCGATGGCCGACGCGCTGGCCAAGCTGGGCGCGGTCGACCATGTGGCGGTGGGTCTCGCCGACTTCGGCAAGCCGGAGGGCTTTCTGGAACGCCAGGTGCCGCGCTGGCTTTCGGAGCTGGACTCCTACAACGAGTACGACGGCTACCCCGGGCCCGACATCCCGGGCATCGAGGAGGTCTCGAGCTGGCTGGACCGCCACCGGCCGACAACCTGGACACCCGGCATCATGCACGGCGACTACCACGCCGCCAACGTGATGTTCTCCCGCACCGGGCCGGACGTGGTCGCGATCGTCGACTGGGAAATGTGCACTATCGGCGACCCGCTGCTGGACCTGGGCTGGCTGTTGGCCACCTGGCGCCAGCCCGACGGCTCCAGCGTGTTCAGCCACGCCCTGGGCGGTCAGGACGGGCTGGCCAGCACCGACGAGCTGTTCGAACGCTACGCCGCCAACACCACCCGCGACCTGTCCCACATCACCTGGTACACCGTGCTGGCCTGCTTCAAGCTGGGCATCGTGATCGAGGGGACGCTGGCGCGGGCCTGCGCGGGGAAGGCCGAAAAAGAGGTCGGCGATCAGCTGCACGCGGCCACGGTGCACCTGTTCGAGCGGGCGCTGCGCCTCATCGACGGCGCGGCCTGATCCACTAACATCTGCGTTCGTGCCTTACCCCGAGGAACCCGACTACTACTCCGAGCCGACCCAAGCCGCGTATGGCGGGTACTACGACGAGCCGGCGCCCGAGCCGGAGCCGCCCACCCCGTGGTACCGCCGTCCGGCGGCGCTGGTCGCGGCCGGCGCGCTCGGGGTGATCGTGCTCGCCGCGCTGGTGTTCGCGGTGGTCAAACTCGCTACCGGTTCGCCCGCCCACGGCCCGGCGGCGACGACAACGACCACCACCACCACCGTTCCGTCCACCAC
>NZ_LATC01000124.1:0-12222 GCF_001414075.1 Mycobacterium sp. UM_11
CTGGTGAGCGTCACGCGGATGCGGTGACCCGCCTTGAACCGGCGGGCGTTGGGAACCAACGGGATTCGGTACTCGACGTCCTCGCCCAGCGGCACCGCCTGCGGGTTGCGACAGGGCAGCGCGGGCGCCCCGGGACGACTGGCCGCTTCGTCGACCTCGCGCAGGCTGGCGCGCAGCCAGCCCGCGGTCACGTCGGTCGACTCCCCGTCGGGGCCCACGTCATGCAGCGTCGCGATCCATGCGGTGTCGAGAGCGGTTGCCGACGCAACCAGCCGCAGCTCGATATCGCCCACCACGTCCAGGTCCGAAACCAGCGGGGCGCCGGTCCAGGCCAGCATCGGTGGCGGATCGATCTCGCTGGGCTTGACGCGGCCCAGACCCGAGCCGACAACCATGAATTCGCGTCCGCCCGGCTCGCCCTCGTCAGCATCGAGACCACCGTCGGCGCGCAGGGCCAGTTCGCGGTGGTCAGCTTGCGACGGCGGCCAGGAGTCCGCGGTTCGCCACTCGTCGGCGCCGGGCAGGAAGTATCGGATCGGCGGCCCGTCGGCGATTCCGGTGTCGCGGCCCTTCAGCCAATGGTCGTACCAGGCCAGCGCCTCGGTATGCATGCTCTCCCACGGCCAGGTCAGGCCGAACTCGCCGAGCATGCCCATCCGCACGCATGCGTTGTCCGACAGCCCCTTCCAGGCGGCGAAGGTCGACGGCAGGTGTAACGGCACGTTCTGCCAGTCGCACCCCAGGTAGACGGGGATGTCGATCTCCTTGAGCAGTGGCAACAGGTTTCGCTCTTCCCACCATTCGTCACGCGTGGGGTGCTTGACCGCCGCCTCCTGCCACAGTTCGTCCCACGGGTGCGGGTTGTGGGGCAGCCGAAGCAGCTGACGCAGCATGGTGACCGCCGCTTCGCCGTTCTTGGTCTCGAATTTCTTGTGCACGCCCGGGCTATTCAGGACGCGGCGCGCCAACCCGATTGGCTTGCTGTGCCAAAGCTTGTCGCTGCGGTCGGAGGTCAGGCCCATCATGGCGAGGAACGGGGTGACGAACGACGAACTCAGGAGCCCGTGGTGGTTAGCGCCCTCGTACAGGTCGGCCGTCACGGCAAGGGGGAAGATCGCCTTGAGGTGCGGCGGCCGCTCGACGGCGGCCTCGAGTTGGGTCATGGCGAAGTAGCTGATGCCGATCATGCCGACGTTGCCGTCGCACCACGGCTGAGCCGCGACCCACTCCACCAGGTCGTGCACGTCGCGCCGCTCCTGGGCGTCGAAGAAGTTGAAGGTGCCCTCGGAGCCGCAGGTGCCGCGCAGGTTGGCGATGACGTGCACGTAGCCGCGGGGCACCCAGAAGTCTGTCCTGCCGGCCTCGATGAATCCCGCCGGGGCGCCGAGGTCTTGCATCTGCCGCGGGTACGGCGAGGCGGCCAGCAGAGCCGGGAACCTGCCGTCGGCGTCCGGCCGGTGGACGTCGGCCAAAAGCGTTGTGCCATCCCGCATCGTGATCGCTTCGTTGATGTCGGTGCGCGTCGCGTACTGCGGCTCGCTGAGGTTGCGGTATTCCCGTCCGGTGGTCTGCGGGCCGTTGAGCGGAGCCATATTTTCACGCTACGTTGAAACTAGTCTCAACGCAAGATGAAATTTCGGCTATGGTGGGACGGTGGCGCGGCGATCGATCACCCCGGGTCCGCGTGACGAGCGCGGCGTCTTGGCGGCGCGCATCCTGGCCGCGGCTCGTGACGAATTCGCCGAACACGGCTGGGCCGGCACGGCCATTCGCGCGGTCGCCCGCACCGCGGACGTCGACCCGGCCCTGATCTACCACTACTTCGGCTCCAAGGAGGGGCTGCTCGACGCGGCCACCACGCCGCCGCAGAAGTGGCTCGACGCGGTGGCCGCGACGTGGGCGACGGCCAAAGCCGATCTCGGTCGGCAATTGATCCGCACCGTGCTGGACACCTGGACCGATGAGGAGGTGGGTCCGATCTTGCGCGCGGTGGTGCTGACCGCCGCGCACGAAGACAAGACGCGGGAGAAGCTGCGGCTGATCGTGGAGCGCGGTCTGATCGGCGGTTCCACCCTGGGCGCCGACGAGGACGAACGGCTGCGGCGCAGCGGCCTGATCGCCACCCAGCTGATCGGCTTCGCGTTGCTGCGCTACGTCTGGAAGATCGAGCCGATCGCATCGATGCCCGACGACCAAGTGGTCGCCGCCGTGGGGCCCAACCTGCAGCGCTACGTCGACGGCGACATTGGGTAACGGCTAACGCAATTCGGGAGGGCCAACCGGGACAATGGCCGGATGCGTGTTTTGCGCGCGGTCCTTGCGCTTGCGGTCGCCACGGCCGCGATTCCCGGGGTTACGGCCCAGGCGGGTCCCGAGGTTCCGCCCGTGAGCGATGCGGCGCGCGCGGCCGGATTCGTCGACGTCCGCAGCGTCGTTCCCGACGCCATCATCGACCTGCGCTACGCGACGACCAACAATTTCACCCACACGCAGCTGTACCCCTCCGACGCGCGATGCCTGGTGCATCAATCCTTGGCGCCGGGGCTGGCGGCGGCCGCGTCGGCGCTGCGCCCCCAGGGGCACGTCCTGGTGTTCTGGGACTGCTACCGGCCGCACGACGTGCAGGTCAAGATGTTCAACGCCGTTCCCAACCCGGCGTGGGTCGCGCGGCCCGGCCCGTACGCGCGCAGTCACGAGTCGGGGCGCTCGGTGGACGTCACTTTCACCACGACGCAGCAGCCCTGCGCGTCCGGGCAACACGCGGACGGACTATGCCTGGCCGACATGGGCACCGACTTCGACGACTTTTCCTCCCGCGCAAACGCTTTCGCCACCCAGGGGGTCAGCGCCGAAGCCCAGGCGAACCGGGCCGCGCTGCGGAACGCCATGAAATACGGCGGGTTGGCGCCGTACTCGGGGGAGTGGTGGCACTTCGACGGCCCGGGCGCCGGGGTCGACGTGCCGATCCTCGACGTGCCCGTGGACTGATCTCACATATCGAGACGGCAGTTTCATATTATGGATTAGTCGGTACGCTCCAGGAATGACCGACGAGCGCGGAGCCACCTACACGCATGGCCACCACGAGTCGGTGCTCCGCAGCCACCAGCGGCGCACCGTGCAGGACTCGGCCGCCTACCTGCTGCCCCACCTGAAGCCCGGCTTGTCCGTGCTGGACATCGGGTGCGGGCCCGGGACGATCACCGCCGACCTCGCCGCCCTCGTCGCGCCCGGCCCCGTCACGGCTGTCGACCAGGCGGCCGACGTCCTGGGGGTGGCCCGCGGCGAGATCGAGCGACGAGGCCTGTCGAACGTGTCGTTCGCGACCGCCGATGTGCACCGGCTCGACTTTGCCGACGGCACGTTCGACGTCGTGCACGCGCATCAGGTGCTGCAACACGTTGCCGATCCGGTGATGGCCCTGCGTGAGATGAGAAGGGTGTGCGCGCCCGGGGGCGTGGTGGCCGCGCGGGACGCCGACTACGCGGGATTCATCTGGTTTCCGCAGCTGCCGGCGCTCGATCTGTGGCGCGATCTCTACGAACGGGCCGCCCGTGCGAACGGCGGCGAGCCCGATGCGGGCCGGCGGCTGCTGTCCTGGGCCCAGCGGGCGGGCTTCGACGACGTCACGCCGTCGGGCAGTGTGTGGTGCTACGCGACCCCCAGCACGCGTGAGTGGTGGGGCGAGATGTGGGCGGACCGGATACTGCACTCGCGGATCTCGAGCGACCTGCTGAGCCTGGGTCTGGCCACGCCGGCGCAGCTCGACGAGATCTCCGCGGCGTGGCGCGCCTGGGCCGCCGCCGCCGACGGCTGGATCGCCCTCCCGCACGGCGAAATCCTCTGCCGGGTTTAGCCGATCGCGGCCCGGCCGGACGTGTTTGGCCAGGTCAGGTATGTGGTATTGGCATTCTCTTTTTTTGCAAGTACGTTATTCATCGATGGATAACGCTGCCCAGACACCATCCGGCATTCCACTTGCGCCGGTGTACGGCCCAGGGGACATCACGGCGCCTCCTCCGGCGCCGGGGGAATTCCCGTTCACCCGGGGTAACTTCGCGTCCGGCTACCGCGGCAAGCTCTGGACGCTGCGCCAGTATTCGGGCTTCGGCACCGCCGAGGAATCCAATCGTCGCTACCGCTACCTGCTCGAGCAAGGCGGGACGGGGCTGTCGGTGGCGCTGGACCTGCCGACCCAGTGCGGCTACGACTCCGACGATCCCGAGTTCGGCGAGGAGGTCGGCCGGGTCGGCGTCGCGGTGGACACCCTGGCCGACTTCGAGATCCTGTTCGACGGCATCCCGCTGGACAAGCTCAGCACGAGCATGACGATCAACGGGACGGCGGCCATCCTGCTGGCGTTCTACGTCGCCGCCGCGGAGAAGAAGGGGGTGCCGCGGGCGAAGCTGACGGGCACCATCCAGAACGACATCCTCAAGGAGTACGCCTCCCGGGGAACCTGGATCTGGCCGCCGGAGCCGTCGCTGCGGCTGATCGCCGACACGATCGAGTTCTGCGCGGCCGAGGTGCCACGCTTCAACGCGATTTCGGTGGCGGGCGCGCATTTTCGCGACGCGGGCGCCAACGCGGTGCAGGAGATGGCGTTCACCCTCGCCGACGGGGTGACGTATTGCGACACCGTGGTGGAGCGGGGTCGGATGACGATCGACCAGTTCGCCCCACAGATCTCCTTCTTCTTCTACACCCACGGCGACTTCTTCGAAGAGATCGCCAAATACCGTGCGGGGCGGCGTCGTTGGGCAACGATCGTGCGGGAGCGTTACGGGGCGACCACGGACAAGGCATCGATGTTCCGCTTCGGTTGCGTGTGCGGCGGCGCGTCGCTGTACGCGCCGCAGGCGCACAACAACGTCGTCCGGGTCGCGTACGAGGCGATGGCCGCGGTCTTGGGCGGTGTGCAGTCGATGTTCACCGCCGCGTGGGACGAACCGTTCGCCCTGCCCACCGAAGAAACCACAACACTGGCGCTGCGCACTCAGCAGATCCTCGCCTATGAGACGGGCGTCGCCAGCGTCGCCGACCCCCTGGGGGGCTCCTACTTCGTCGAGTCACTGACCGACGCGACAGAAGCCCGGATCGTGGAGATCATGGACGACCTGGAACGACACGGCGGCATGGTCCACGCCATCGAGGACGGCTACCTGCAGGGCCTGATCGCCGACGAGGCCTACCGCGCGCATCAGGACATCGAGGGTGGGACCCGGCCCGTCGTCGGAGTCAACCGGTTCGTGACCGACGAGCCGGAACCCGATGTCGTGACCTACGAACTGGACGCGGAGGGCCGCGACCTTCAGCTCAAGCGCCTCTCCAAGGTGAAGGCCGAAAGGGATCCGGCCGCAGTGCAATCCAGTTTGACGGCGCTGTCGCGCGCCGCCGAAGGAGACGACAATCTGATGCACAAGCTGATCGACTGCGCCAATGCCTATTGCACGGTCGGCGAAATGGTCGCCGCGCTCAAGGCGGTGTGGGGCGAGTTCCAGCAACCGGTGGTGTTCTAGTGGCGGCCCGGATTCTCGTCGCCAAGCCCGGCCTGGACGGTCACGACCGCGGCGCCAAGATCGTCGCCCGCACCCTGCGCGACGCCGGTTTCGAGGTGATCTACACCGGCATCCGGCAGCGCATCGAGGACATCGCCTCGATCGCCGTCCAGGAGGACGTCGCGGTCGTGGGTTTGAGCATCCTGTCCGGTGCGCACCTGGCGCTCACCGCCCGCACCATCGAGGCGCTGCGGGCCGCCGACGCCGCCGACATCGCCGTCGTCGTCGGGGGAACGATCCCGCACGCCGACGTGCCCAAGCTGCTGTCCGCCGGCGCCGCCGCGGTATTCCCCACCGGCACGGCGCTCGACGTGCTGGTGCGGGAAATCCGCACGCTGACCGGCACCCCCGAACCCGTGGAGGAACAGTGCGCGTCGGAGTGATGATCGGCGCCGAGCGCGGCGACATGGCCCGCAAGGTGGACAGGCTGGCCTCGGACATCGGATGGGCCGAGGCCGCGGGACTGGACACCGCGTGGATGCCGCAGGTGCCCAACGACTTCGACTGCCTGACCATGGTTTCGCTGATGGCCGCGCACAGCTCGCGCATCGAGCTGGGCACGGCGGTGGTGCCGCTGCAGGCCCAGCATCCGATCGCCCTTGCCCGCCAGGCGCTCTCGACGCATGCCGTGGCGGGTGGACGGTTGGCGTTGGGCGTGGGGCCGTCGCACCACTGGATCATCCGCGACATGCTCGGCCTGCCCTACGAGAAGCCGGCCGCCTACACTCGCGACTACCTGCAGGTGCTCAACGCCGCTATTGCCGGGCCGGGACCGGTTGACGTCGAAAATGATTCGTTCACCGTGCACAATCCGCTGGTGATCGGCGCCGATACTCCGATGCCGGTGCTGCTCGCCGCGCTGGGGCCGGTGATGCTGCAGATCGCCGGCGAGCTCGCCGACGGCACCGTGCTGTGGATGGCCGACGAGCGGGCGATCGGTGACCACATCGCGCCGAAGATCACCAAAGCCGCCGCCGACGCCGGGCGGCCCGCGCCGCGGATCGTCGCCGGCATCCCGGTATGCCTTTGTGCGCCGGCACAAGTCGACGAGGCGAAGGAGCGGGCCAACCGCATCCTGGGTGAGGCCGAGGTGTCGCCGAACTACCAGCGGCTGCTGGACCGCGGCGATGCCCGCGATGTCGGGGACCTGTGCGCGGCCGGTGACGAGCAGGCCATCCTGACCCGGATGCGCCGTTTCGCCGAGGCCGGCGTGACCGACCTGTCGGTGCGGCTGCTGCCCATCGGGGACAACCGCGAGGAGCTGATTGCCTCCAAGCGCCGCACCCGCGAGATGATCGCCGCGCTCGCAACGGATTTGCGGTGACGTCTACCGGACCTTTAACGGGGATACGCATCCTCGAGGTCGGCACGATGCTGGCCGGCCCGTACGCGACCATGCTGCTCGCGGACCTGGGCGCCGAGGTCATCAAGATCGAACCGCGCGGTGGCGAGATCTCCCGCGGTGTCGGGGACACCTACTTCGCCAGCCTCAACCGCAACAAGTCGAGCATCTGCCTGGACCTGAACTCGGATGCGGGTCAGCAACGCCTGGGTGAGCTGGTCGCCGAATCGCATGCGCTGCTGGTCAATTTGAAGCCGTCGGCGATCCGCCGTCTCGGGTTGACCTATGAGACGCTGCGACGGCACAACGAGCGGATCGTGTGCGTGGCGATTACGGGCTTCGGCCTGTACGGCGGCGACGATCCCGCCTTCGACTATGTGGTGCAGGCCGGCGTGGGCACCGCCGCCCTGACGGGTGACCCGGACGGCCCCCCGACCCTGCCGGGTTACTCGTCGGCCGACAACTCCACCGGGATGACCGCGGCGCTGGGGCTGTTGGCCAAGGTCATCTCCGGAACCGGCGGCCAAGTCGACGTCTCGCTGCGCGACGTCATGCTCTCGCAGCTGAACTATCACGCCTCCGCGTATCTCAACAGCGGGGTCCGGCCACAGCGGCGGCCCCACGGGGCGCACTCCTACTACGTTCCGGCCCAACTCTTTCCGACCGCCGACGGGTATCTGGCGCTGTTCATCACGCACGACGGCTTTTGGAAGTCGTTCGCCGCCGAAGCGGGCATCGGGGGTTTCGAGACGATGGCCGAGCGAGTGGCCCGCCGCGACGAGGTGCTGGCCGTCGTCACGGCGATGCTGGCCACCGACAGCGCAGCCGGCTGGGAGCGGCGGCTGCGCCCACTCGGGGTGCCTGCGGCGGCGGTCAGAACGCTGCCCGAGGCGCTCGATGCGACGCCGGAAGTCGTTGTGACCGCAGGGGATTTCCGCCTCGTCGGGAGCCCCATCCACGTCTCGGGCTACGAGCCGCAATACCGGCCGCCGCCGGAATTGAGCGAGGACGCGTAGTCGGCCGAATCTGCGGCTGGCCGCACACTCGGCGTCATCGACGTTCATCGGGGTCAGCGGCTCCGCTCGCTGGTCGTCTCGAACAGTTTTGGGATGGGCGCGGGATCCAGCAGCAGGGCGTCGGACATGTTCAGCTGTCCGGCGTTGGCGGTCATGTTGTCCAAGATGGCCTGCAGATCGTCGCCTTCGAGTTCGTAGATGGCCACATAGGGGCCCTGCCCATCAACGGGGCGCAGCCGTCGCGCCGCGACGATTCCATCGAGCGCCAGCAGTTGGGGTATGTGGACGTCGTCGTACCAGGTGTTGTATTCCTGTTCGCGTTCGGGCGAACTAGGCCGACTTTCGACGTACATGATTCCCTTGGCCATCGCCGCCACCTCTCCTCGGGCCGCTACTCGTAGCGCACCGTGACCGACTCCGTATCCGGCACGCCCTGGCACGTCAAAATGTAGCCCTCGGCGACCTCGTCATCGTCCAGAGCGTCGTTAACCCGCATGGTCGCGTGGCCCTCCTCGAGCTTGGCCATGCACGTGCCGCAGTTACCGGCCTCGCAACTGAACGGCGGTTCCAGGCCGGCCCGCCGCGCGCTCTGCAAGAGCGTCTCGCCGGGGACCAGCGGCACCGAGACCTTCTTGCGGTCCATGTGGATGGTCACCGTGCCCGCGCCGGAGCCGTTTGACGGATTTGTCACCCGTGGGGTCTCCTCGATGCTTCGGGTGACTGTCACCTCGACCGCCCCCTCCCGTACTTGCATTCTTCACTATAGAGAATACTATTCTCACAGAGCGATAGGATCTTCTCAAGCTTGTGGGGATGTCAGGTCAGCCCGGCCTGTCAGGGAAGGACGGGACGTGACCGAGCCGGCTGCGGTCGTGTTCGAGGAGCGGCGTTTCAGCCTGGCCCAGCTCGACGCGCTGGCCGACGGCTGGGCCGCAACCCTGGCCAAGAACGGTGTCGCGGCAGGTCAGCGGGTCGCGGTGATGGCGTCCAACCGTCCGGAATTCGTCGCGGCCGTGCTGGCAATCTGGCGGCTGGCCGCCACGGCGGTGCTGCTGAGCCCGGCCTGGAAGCGCGACGAGGTGGACCACGCGCTCGCAATCACCGAACCGGCGCACGCCGTCGGGGACCATCCGGTGCTGGCCGGTGTCATGCCGATGCTGGACCTCGACGAGCCGGTCGCCCCCGGCGAGCCGACGAGCGCCGTACCGCCGCAAGCCTCCGACGCGGTGCTGGTGTTCAGTTCCGGCACCACCGGGTTGCCCAAGGCCGTCCGGCACACCCACGCGGCGCTCGACGAGGCCGTGCGGCACTGGCGGGATGCGTTGCAGCTGACGCGGCGCGACCGCATCCAGATCGCCACGCCGCCGTCGCACATCCTCGGCCTGCTCAACATCCTCACGGCCCTGCGCAGCGGGGCCCGCGTGCGGCTACATTCCCGGTTCGACATCGAACGGATGCTGCATCACATCGAAAACGACGGCATCACCGTCGAAATGGCGGTCGCGCCTATTGCCCTGGCCATCGCCTCGCATCCCAGGCTCGAGTCCTACGACCTGTCCTCGCTGCGCTACATCATGTGGGGCGCCACCCCCGTGAGCGCCGACGTCGCGCGAACCGTGACGCGGCGAACCGGCGTGGGCTGGGTACCGGCCTACGGGACTACGGAACTGCCTGTCATCGCGTGCAATCCGATCGAGGGCGCACGCCTGGATTCCGTTGGGCGGCCAGTGCCGGGCGTGGACGTGCGGGTGGTCTCGCTGGAGACGGGCGAGCCCGTCTGCCCGGGGGAGGTCGGGGAGATTCAGGCGCGGTCCGCGTCGCTGATGGCCGGTTACCTGCCGGCGGAAGCGACCGCCGAGGTGATCGACGACGGCTGGTACCGCACCGGCGACGTCGGCTGGATCGACACCGGCGGCTGGCTGCGCATCACCGACCGCCACAAAGAGATGATCAAGGTGCGCGGCTTTCAGGTCGCGCCCGCCGAAATCGAGACGGTGTTGCACGGCCACCCGGCCGTCAAAGACTGCGCGGTGTTCGGTGTGCCCGACGGGCTCAACGGGGAAGCGGTGGTTGCGGCGGTCGCGACGTGCGCGCCCGTCGATGCCGGCGAACTCACCGCCCGGGTGGATCAGCGCCTGGCTTCCTACAAACACCTCAGCCGGGTGGTCTTCGTGCCCGACATTCCGCGCCTGCCCTCGGGCAAGGTACTGCGCCGAGTGCTGAAGGAGCGCTATGGATGTACGTCTGACAGCTGAACAACAGCAATTGCGCGACGCCGCCGCCAAGTTCGCCGACGACCTGGGGCCCTCGGCGGTCCAGGATCTCGACGACCGGGGCCGAATTACGCGTCTGGACAAGCAGATTGCCGGGACGGGCTGGCGGTCGCTGCGCTCCGACGGGGCGTCGGGCGTCGAAGTGGCCATCGTCGCCGAGGAATTCGGGCGCCGACTGGTCGACACGCCATTTCTTGGTCCGGTGCTCGCCGACGACCTGGCCCGCCACGTCGGCGCCGACGGCGCGGGCGCGACAATCGCGGTCGACGGTCGCGCCATCGACGCGCGGGGCGTCCAGCGAGCCGTTTGCCTTGCCGATGGCAAGGTGCTCGCCGCCGAGGTTCAGGACTTGATCGATGGTGTGGACCTGACCCGAAGCGACGCCACGATCGCGGGAACGGCGGCGGCGCTGGGCGAAGTGTCCGGCGACGTCGCGGCGCGATGGCGAGCGCTCGCGCTGGTCGCCACGACGGCGGACCTGGTGGGTGTCGCCCGGGGCGCGCACGCCGTCGCGGTCGACTACGCCAAGATCCGCGAGCAATACGGCAAGCAGATCGGGTCATATCAGGCCGTCGCTCATCTGCTGGCCGAAAGCCTTGCGCTGATTGAAGGTTCGATCAGCGTGTCCCGGCACGCCGCGTGGGCGGTCGACGAGCTGCCATCCGCCGACGCCGTCCGTGCCGCGCAGGTGGCCAAGGTCTACTGCGCGCGCGCCGCCCGCACCGTCTGCGAGACGGCCATTCAGGTGCACGGCGGGATCGGCAACACCTGGGACTGCCTGGTGCATGTCTACCTGCGCCGCGCCCTGATCTCGACGGAGCTGTGGCCCGTCGCGTTGAAGGAGATTGATCTTGGACTTTCGTGACTCACCAACCGAAGCCGCCTTCCGGGAGCGACTGCGGTCCTGGCTTGCCGTGCACGCGAAGGAATTTTCCGGGTCCGGCGACGAGTACTGGGCCCGTCAGGCCGAATGGCACCGGGCCCTGTACCGCGAGGGCTTCTTCGGACTCTCGTTTCCCCGGGCGTACGGCGGGCAGGAGTTGCCTCCGGTCTACGACGTCATCGTGGACGAGGAACTCGCCCGTTCCGGCGCCCCGCCGCGCCCCAGTGTGGGCTATCTGATCTACGGGATCGGCCGGCACGCCAATGACGAAGTGCGCCAACGGTTCCTGCCGGGCATCATCGACGGAACGGAGCGCTGGTGCCAGGGCTTCAGCGAGCCCGGCGCCGGGTCGGACCTGGCTTCGCTGACCACGACCGCGCGCCTGGAGGGCGACACCTACGTGGTTAACGGGCACAAGATCTGGACCAGTTATTCCGATGTCGCGGACTGGTGCCTGCTGCTGGCCCGCACCGATCCCGACGCCAAGCGGCACCGCGGCCTGTCGGCCTTCGTGCTCCAGATGAAACAGCCTGGGGTGCAACAGCGTCCGCTGCGCATGATCAACGGCGTGACCAACGAATTCGGTCAGGTGTTCTTCGACGACGCGAAGATACCGGCCGATCGGATGGTCGGCGCGCCTGGTGATGGCTGGGCGGTAGCCATGACCGTCGTCGGCCACGAACGCGAACCCTCGACGCTCGGTTACGCCGCCCGCTACGGCAAGCTGGTGCGAAGCCTGTACGCCCGCAACGATGGACCGGTGTCCGAAGAGCTCGCGTGGGCCGCGGTCGAGTCGGAGATGCTGACCCATCATGTCCGGCGGAGGCTGTCCGAACAGCTGGACGGAGTTTCGCACGGGCCCGAAGGCTCGCTCGACAAGCTGCTGATGACCTGGGTCGAGCAATCGGTCGGGCACGCCGTCCTGGCGGTCACCGGGACCCGCGATCCGGACTTGCTCAGCGCCTACCTGTACAGCCGGGCGCAGAGCGTGATGGGCGGGACATCACAGATACAGAAGAACATCATCGCTTCACGGATCTTGGGATTGTCGTGAGCGCGAGCGCGGGCGGAGCCCGGGTGAAGCGGGTCACGAATATAGACGGAGTGATCGCGAACGCGGGCGGAGCCCGGGTGAAGCGGGTCACGAATA